>WFZU01000171.1 GCA_015489405.1 Bacteroidales bacterium | reverse complement strand
CCGTTATCATTCCGAAACGGAAATGATGCGTTATATGAAAAAATTGGAAGAAAAAGATTTGGCTCTCAACCGTTCGATGACTCCCTTAGGCTCTTGTACGATGAAACTCAATCCTGCGGTCAGTCTGTTTCCGCTGAGTTGGCCTGAGTTTGCGGAAATTCATCCTTTCGTCCCAAAAGAACAAGCGGAAGGGTATCAGGAATTGATTCAAAAATTGGGAGACTATTTGAAAACCATCACCGGTTTTGCGGCAATCTCCTTCCAACCCAATTCCGGCGCCGCCGGGGAATATACCGGACTGTTGGTCATTAAAAAATATTTGGAAGAAAAGGGAGAGGCTCACCGGGATGTCTGTCTTATCCCTTCTTCGGCTCACGGCACCAATCCCGCCAGCAGTGCGATGGCAGGCTTTCGTATCGTAATCGTCAAAGCCGCTCCCAACGGGGATATTGATTTGGAAGACTTGCGTCTGAAAGCCGAAGAACACAAAGACCGGCTTGCAGCCATTATGATCACCTACCCTTCTACGCACGGTATCTACGAAAACGGTGTCAAAGAAATTACGGATATTGTTCACCGCTACGGCGGGCAAGTGTATATGGATGGCGCCAATATGAATGCGCAAGTGGGCATCACCAACCCGGCAACCATCGGGGCTGATGTCTGTCATCTCAATCTTCACAAGACTTTTGGCATTCCTCACGGCGGTGGTGGTCCGGGAGTTGGTCCGATAGGCGTCGCCGAACATCTGAAAGAATATCTCCCCAATCACCGCTATGTGGATTTGGGACATGCCAAGGGAATACGGGCGGTAGCCTCCGCACCCTACGGCAGTGCGATGATATTGCCCATTTCTTATGCTTACATTCTTTTGCTCGGCAAAGAGGGCTTGAAAAAGGCTTCACAATATGCCATACTGAACGCCAACTACCTGAAAAATGAAATTGCCAAAGATTACGACATCCTTTTCACCGGAAATGCCGGAAGGGTTGCCCACGAATTTATTATTGACTGCGAAAGTTTTTCCAAAGAAGCCGGCGTACAGGTTATTGACATCGCTAAAAGGTTGATGGATTACGGTTTCCACGCCCCTACAGTGGCTTTTCCCGTTCACGGAACGCTAATGGTAGAACCTACGGAATCCGAAAGCCTGTCCGAACTGAAAAGATTTGTCTCCGCCATGCGGAATATACGCCGGGAAATTGCCATGATTGCCCAAGGAGAATATGACCGGCAAAACAATCCTGTCAAAAATGCTCCCCATCCACTGCAAAGCCTTATGGACGAATGGGACTTCCCCTATCCCAAGGAAGTAGCGGTCAATCCGATGAAAACGGACATCAGCGAAAAATATTGGGCGCCGGTAGCAAGAATTGATGATGCCTACGGAGACCGGAACCTGATGTGTTCTTGTCTGCCTGTGGAAGCGTACGAAAACAAAGAGAATTAAGCGGAATACTCATCGAAATAAAAAATATGTCACGGATTCTTGCTATTGATTACGGACAAAAACGGGTTGGACTCGCCGTAACCGATGAACTGCAAATGATTGCCAACCCTTTGGATACCGTGCATTCCAAAGACATCTTTGACTATCTGCACCGGTATGCGCAGTCCCACGAAATCGGAACTTTTGTGGTAGGATTGGCTAAAAATTTGAACAATAGCAATGCTGAATCTGTTAAATTCATTAAGCCTTTTGTGCAGCGTTTAAAGAAGGAATTTCCGGATATTCCGGTGGAATTGTACGACGAACGCTTCACCTCCAAGATGGCACAACAGTCAATATTGGCTGCCGGTGCCAAAAAGAAGGACAGGAGAAATAAGGCTTTGATAGATAAAATCAGCGCCACCATCCTCTTGCAATCGTTTATGCAAGATCGTGAATGGCGCCGATCGAGATAAGAATAAAGAAAAAACTTACAGTATGGTATATCCGATATTAGCTTACGGGCACCGGAATTTACGAAAAATAGCCGAAGATATTGACCGCAACTATCCGGGCTTGGAAGATTTGATAGCGAATATGTTCGAGACGATGTACGAGACTTCCGGAGTGGGACTCGCCGCTCCGCAAGTCAACCGCCAAATACGGCTTTTTGTGGTGGACGCCTCCCCTTTTGCCGAGGAAGATGCCGCTGCGAAAGATTTCAAAAGGGTCTTTATCAATGCCCGTATTTTGGAAGAATACGGAGAGGAAAAAAATTTCGACGAAGGCTGTTTGAGCGTACCCGGCATCCGGGGTGAAGTCCTGCGCCCTTCGATTATTAAAATGGAATATCTGGACGAAAATTTTGAAAAACACACGGATGAATTTTCCGGTATGCCTGCACGTGTAATTCAACACGAATATGACCACCTCGAAGGAATCCTCTTCGTGGATCATTTCAGCAATCTCCGCAAAATGCGTATCAAAAAGAAATTGACGAATATCAGCAAAGGGGATGTACAAGTGGACTACCGGATGATCTTTCCGAAGAAAAAAAAGAGATAAGCTGTCTGAGGCTTATCACAATAAGTAAATGTTTTATCCGTTTTGAACAAAAAAATTGTAGAGAAATGAAGATTGTCAAAGTATTTGGAATGATTTTTTTGACCGTAGTGATGTTTTCGTGCAATCAGCCCGTAAAAGACAATACGGAGTCCCATCTCGG
>WFZU01000170.1 GCA_015489405.1 Bacteroidales bacterium | reverse complement strand
GTACTCCTTGTATCAATACCGGTAATGCTCGGGTTTGTAAGGTCCTTCTACCGGCACGCCGATATAGTCGGCTTGCTCTTGGGTAAGGCGGGTCAGTTTTACGCCTATTTTGTCCAAATGCAAACGAGCGACTTCTTCATCCAATATTTTGGGGAGACGATAGACACCGGTCTTGTAGTCCTTTTCCCACAATTCTATTTGTGCCAAAGTTTGATTGGTAAAGGAAGTACTCATCACGAAAGACGGATGTCCGGTAGCATTCCCCAGATTGACCAAACGACCATCGGACAGCAGGAAAATTTCATGACCGTCCGGAAAACGGTATTTATCGACCTGCGGTTTGATATTAATCTTGCGGATGCCCTCAAAATTTTTCAACGCCTCTACCTGAATCTCATTATCAAAATGACCGATATTGCACACAATAGCTTGATCTTTCATTCGCTGCATATGTTCGATCGTGATGATATCCTTATTGCCCGTAGTAGTAACAAAAATATTTCCTTCTTCCACGGCTTCTTCCATAGTTTTCACTTCAAAACCTTCCATAGCAGCTTGCAAAGCATTGATCGGGTCTATTTCCGTAACGATAACCCGGGCACCGTAGCCGCGCATGGATTTTGCACTTCCCTTGCCCACGTCACCGTAGCCGGCAACGACCACGACCTTACCGGCAATCATCACATCGGTTCCCCGTTTGATGCCGTCGGCTAAAGACTCGCGACAGCCGTAATAGTTGTCAAATTTGGACTTGGTAACCGAATCATTGACATTGATAGCGGGAAAACGAAGTCTTCCCTGTTCAAACATCTGATACAGACGATGAACGCCTGTAGTCGTTTCTTCGGACACGCCGCGTATGTTTTTGATAATTTCCGTCCATTTCCCCGGATTTTCTTCATACACTTTTTTCAGTTGTCCGAAAAGGGCAATCTCCTCTTCCACCTCCTTCGGCTCATTGAGAAGTTCCGGATTTTTTTCAATCTCCGCACCCAAATGCACCATAAGCGTGGCATCGCCACCGTCGTCAACAATCAAGTCGGGACCTTTGCCACCGGGGAATGTCAGAGCTTGATTAGTTGCCCACCAATATTCTTCCAAGGTCTCCCCTTTCCACGCAAAGACGGGTATTCCCGCAGCCGCTATGGCAGCAGCGGCATGATCTTGTGTCGAATAGATGTTACAACTCGCCCAGCGCACTTCCGCACCCAGAGCGACCAAGGTTTCGATTAAGACCGCGGTCTGAATAGTCATATGCAAAGAACCCGTAATCCGGGCGCCTTGGAGCGGTTTGCTATTTCCATATTTTTCCCGCAATGCCATCAAACCGGGCATTTCTTTTTCCGCTATTACGATTTCACGGCGTCCAAAATCCGCTAAGGAAATATCCGCTACTTTATAATCCTGTACAGTAAGTGTATTACGCATAAAAATGTATTTTTTTTAAGGGCTGCAAAGGTAGATATTTTTATTATACAAAAAATGTTTGTTCCGGCAATTGCCGGTAAATGAGTAATGAATTTCCACAATAACACTCCGGATAAAATCAAACCGGGTGAGTCCGGAAAGGTTTTGACAAAAAAAATACCTCCCTGCTCTACAACAAGGAGGTATCTTTATCTTCCGCCCTATTCCGGCTTCGGAGAAGCCCCGGGAATAAGCCGATATGCTACATATCCGTTTTACTTTTCTTCAAAAGGAACAACGGAAACGTAGGATCTGTTATTTCTTTTTTTGCGAAACTCGACAACGCCGTCCACCAAAGCATAGAGCGTATCGTCCTTACCAATAGCAACGTTGGTACCCGGCCAATGTTTCGTACCTCTTTGTCTTACAATAATATTTCCTGCTCTGGCAGCTTGACCGCCGTACAATTTAACGCCTAAACGTTTACTGTGTGATTCTCTACCGTTTTTTGAACTACCGGCACCTTTCTTATGAGCCATAACTGTATAATTTTAAGTTCTGTTAATAAATTATTTACCGCCGTCTAATTCGTCTTGCCATTTTTTCAACTCATCCCATTTTCCTTCGGCAGCCAAAGCGGCTTGTTTAGGCCAAGTAGTGGGATTGTGCATAGCGTATCTTTTGCCTTTGGCTAATAAAATCTCTTTGATTTTTCCGGCATCCATAGCAGCCAAATCGGCAAATGTTTTCACGCCGTTTTCATTCAGAATCTCAGCAATTTTGGGTCCGATACCTTCAATTTTTTTGAGGTCATCTCCTTTAGCTGCGGCTTTTGAGGCTTTCTTTTCGGGTGCTTCGACCTTGGCTTTCGGGGCTTCTTTTTTGACCGCTGCTACAGCTTGCGGTTTTTCTTCCCTGGGAGCCTCCGGAGCTTTAAAGCCTGAAGCCAACACATCTTTCACGAGTATTTCAGTAAAATACTGGCGATGTCCATTGGCTTTTTGGTAGCCTTTTCTTCTTTTCTTTTTAAAGACGATAACTTTGTCGCCTTTCAAGTGCCGAAGGACTTCTGCCTTGACACCTGCACCACTTACTACGGGCGTACCTACGGTAACTTTTCCATCTTGGTCGAGCAAGAGAACGTCTGAAAATGACACTTGATCACCTTCGTTCGCATCCAAACGGTGTACAAACACCTTTTGATCTTTCTCAACTTTGAATTGTTGCCCTGCGATCTCTACAATTGCGTACATAAAACTATTATTTATATAAATATTTTTTCGGACTGCAAAAGTAAAAAATCTTTTTATTCAGCAAATTTTTTTCCTATTATTTGCACAATCATCCAAAAAAAATACACAATATACTTACAATCAGCAAATTACAACAAAAACAACATAATATTCCGGCTTCTTTTTACGGCTGAATATAGAGCAAATCTATCTTGTGGTGAAATGAAACCTTAGCGACCGTATCATAAGTAGTTCCAACAGAAAGATTCTCAGTTTTCCAAATAATTTTCTCCTCCGTGCCGACATCCTGGAAAAAGTAGATAGCGTTTCCATCGCCGGTAAATTGAGGATTGGATATGCCGTAACCTTCAAAGAGTTTTTCATCGGTACCTGCCAGCATATCTTTCAAAAACAATCCCAAAGACGTACTATAAACTACTTTGGTACCCAAGCGGGCTTGGCGCTGAACGGGGAAATTGCTGAAATCAAAATCTCCGGTAACAACCGTTAATTCAAGGGTGGAGGTATTCGCATATTTATAATTGGATGTTTGTTTGTAAAAAAGATATTGGTCGTCTGCGGACAATCCGTAAAAGCGGTAAACCGGTGCATCTACGAGAGTATATTCCTGTGAAGCGGTATTGTAGCGAAGCAACAAACTTTTGTCTTCTATCATATTGATTCCCTCCATGTGGTAGGCATAAGCGCGCAAATAGATATTATCTCCATCTGCAGACATTTCAAATTGTGCCATGGGGTCAATAGTACCGCCGGTAGCATCTCCCCCTTGAACTTGAGGCAGCGACAAGATGAAAGATTGGAGATCGGGTAAGCTCACAGCACTTCCACCGGCAATGTCATACAGGCGAATAATTCCTTTGACTTCATCATTGGAGCTGTTGTTCACAATCTGCATATAAGCAATCTTCCCTGTTTCACTTACTCTCGGACATAATTGTTGGGCTTCCGTCGTGTATCCCGAAGGAGCGCTCTCCTCGGGGAGGGTAGTAAAATTCCTGTCCGCCAAATTATAGTACAAAAAGTGGTAATGATGGTCCGGAAAATTGCTTTTATCGGCAAAATAGGCAATGTTTCCACCTTTACTGTCCATCAAATCATAAACGCCTGCCAAATCTCCCACGACAGAATCCGTCTCTTTGGACACGCTAAGGCTGCCGTCTCCGGCAATAGTAAAACGGTCGATATAGGCGGCTGTGAGCTTGGTAAAATCATGATAAGTACTCAAAAAAACCGTGTTTTTGACTTGTGTACTGTCTCCATCCCCTCCGGAGGGTTCACTTTCCTTTTTGCATGCTTCTTGTGTCAAAAACAAGGGGAGCAACATCAACAAAAAACTAATTCTCAGTAATTTCATAATACATTTTTTTATTTTCAATATTCAATACATAGTAAAGAAAACGGGGGAAAAGGTTGCATTGCCCTATCCGGAATATGCCCCCGCAAGACACATTTCATTTCAAAAACACCCTTCCGTTCACTAATCAAAAACAACCGCACTCACCCGTCCGGCTGCCGTTTCCTCATTGACGCTTGCAACGGCAGCCCTCCGGGTATATCTTTGCAGCAGAAAAATTAAAAAAATTAATATTCATCAAAAAAAATTGTATTATGAAAAAGTTCAAAATTACATTATTGGTTTTATTGCTTTCTGCCATTACAGGTTTTGTACAAGCTGTTGTTATTCCTGCGGGAAACATTCTCGCATCTTATCCTTCTCAACATTTGCCTGCCGGCAATTATACACTGAATCCGGGGACTCATATCTTTTTACCGGTCGGAAAAACATTTACCATTGAACCCGGCGTCGTCATGAATTTCGGGGCAAACAGTATTTTCTCCACGGGAGCCGGTTCCAATTTGATTATAATGGATAGCACGGAATTTGTTATGGATACCCAGTCTATGTTTGACATCAAAGGGGACTTCTTTGTGTACGGATTGCCCGGCAAGGAAGCCTATTTCCACGATGTTGCCGCAGCAGCAATAAAATGGCGTGGCATTAATTTTGTCAACTGCGTTACGGATACCGTATTCATTGACCATGCCAAAATCTATAATACCGGTAAATTCTCACCCGGTCCCATTGCCAACAGAGCCGGCGGAGCTCTTTGTGCGGAGCAAAGCATCTTTGATATATTTGAAGTGCATCATACTCATTTTATGGGAAATGATGTGAGTGTCAGCGGAGGAGCGGTATTTTTCAATTTGAGCAGTTGCAATACAAGGCTTCTTTTCGCCGATAATATTTTCGCGCAAAATACATCCGGCGGTAGCGGCGGAGCCGTTCACCTCAATGTTCAAAATACGGATGTAAGATTCCTTGGAAATACCTTTGTGCAAAACAAAGCAATAAGCGGAGGTGCGGTCTATATGTACAATGGAGGTGGTAGCATTTTAGGTTTTGACAATAACCAATTCACCAAAAATTTTGCGAACTCATTCGGAGGAGCTTGTTTTTTCACCGGAAACGTAGTCGAGCTGGTTATATCCAGAAACATGTTTAACAATAACGTCGCAAATAAATTTGACGGCGGAGCCATCTATGTAGCCGGACTGAATCACGCAAATCCGGTAACCCTTATGCTAAACATCTTTGGCGGAAATACTGCAAGATTGGGTGGAGCCGTATGTACAGCCAATGATAGCGGTTATGATAAAAATTATTTCAATAACCTGTTCATTAACAACTATGCAAATTCAGAAGGAGGAGCCGTCTATTGCGAAAGACAATATGCTTTTGTGAACAACACTTTTAGTAATAACAGTACGGCAGGAACTTCCGGTGCCATCTATGCGCAAACCAACCTCGTAAATCCATCCGGCATTTCCAATAATATTCTTTGGGGAGACCTGCCCAATGAGGTAAATGCCGTACTGAGTGTAGGAAGTGCTTATCCGGATTTCTTCTATTGCGATATTGACGACCCGGCAATGGTGGGTGTAGGTGGCGCAGGATGTATAAATGCAAATCCACTCTTTGTAGGCGCAGGTGATTATCATTTACAAGCAGCCTCCCCCTGTATTGATAGCGGAGATCCGGCTTTTGGACCGGGAGCAATGTACCCCTTGTGGACAACGGATCTGGATATGACAGCGCGAGTAAAAGGTGCGTATGTAGATATGGGGGCTTATGAGTATCCCGTAAAGATTACTCCGCATATCCATTTATTAAAACCGGAATCACCTGAAGCAGAGCAAAACCTCGATATTTACCCAAATCCTGCCGTCGATAAAGTAAATGTCAGCATTGAGGGAGATGTACAAGATAATATTAACATCGATATTTACGACTTGACCGGAAAACGCATGCTGCACACTGAGGAACTGACAATGAAAAATTCTATAATTTCACTTGATGTTACCCAAATTCCTGACGGTATTTATCTGATGAAAATAGAAACGGGAGATACACGGATTACTAAGAAATTGATTGTCAAATAGACATTTACGTTACCGCAGAAAAGAAACCATAGCCTATGCCAAGGGAGAATATATAATTGCCTTTGGCATAGGCTTTTTTTTACCGTAATTATCTCAGAAAGTTTATCGAACAAACCTTTTAGCAGATTTCCCCTACAATACTTGTCTATGCAAACAATGAGGAAGCACCGGATTAGTCCCGGACACACCGGACACTGAAACCGTAAGCCTTACTATCATAATTCCGGTTCACCTTTGCTTTTTGGTAATTCAAATACCGGCGCCATGCATTTATCCCGTGTTCGGTAGAAGTCCAAAAGTAAGTACGGGATGAGAGGTAATGGAAAGTGGCATTCGTAAAGCGATCGCCTGCGGGAAGCCCCGTAAAACCGCTGGAATTGGTTGCTCCGGTATTAGGACTTTTCCAGTGGCTTGTCCCGCTTTCCTTTAACTTACCTCCTTCGTCTGACCCTCTCCATCCGGTTGCCCCCGAACATCCGGAGCCTGATCCGGAACACATCCCCAAATATTCTTCCAATGTCTTCCACTCCGCGTCGGAAGGCAAATGCCAATTCGCAGGACAAATGCCTTGAGTGCCTGCGGTGGTAACATATTGCATCGCTTCATCCCATTGGTACAATCCACCGTATATATCACAATTGCTCGTGCTGTTGTTGTAACAATACTTTTCAATAGTACCGTTGTTGGTTTGGTTGCTACCGCCGATTATTATAGTGCCAATGTTCAGGTTTTCTGCCATCCAGCATTGGGTGCCTATTAATACGGTATTGTAGCTTTGTCCGTCGCGGGTATCGGTAAACGGGCTTCCGCAAGAGGTAACCGTTACATCAAACGTACAATTCCCCCCGCTGCCATTCGCCGTAGCCGTAAAGTTGTCAGTTTGAGCCGTTATGGGCGTACCGGTACCACCTAGAGTAACTTGTACCGTTCCGGTGGTAGCAAAAGTACCGCTACCGCTAAAACTATAACCGTTCACAGTATTGGTTGTGATACTCCAAGAGCCTGTTGCATTAACCGTGGCATCAAGGGTAACGGTATTGCTTCCATCAAGGGCTACCCCTGCGGTATAAGTTCCGTTTACCGTAGTGTTGATACAAGAACCGCCACTGCCGATAGTATAATCCGCCACGGGCGTACCGGTTCCTTCACATATCTCCTTCCAAGTGCCCCCCGAATAGAAATCCAAACATTCGGTAGTAGTATTGTATATCACGAGTCCGGCAGCCGGAGAACTTATTGCATCCCTTTCCGCCGTAGTCAAACGCGGCGGTAAGAATCCTCTACTTGAACTTTTTACGTCCAACATTGCACTCGAATTAGGATTGGTTCCATCCGTGTTGATAGCTACCTGTGCAATACCAAGCTTTGCAAAAAGCAAAATAATACTTATTAATATTTTTGTTTTTTTCATACCGTTAATGATTTAATATTCTCAAAAAATGCTATTATTTCAATTATACTTTTATTTGTTATATTGTTCACAAATACACTTCCGCATCAGGCGCATAATTTTACCAAAACTTCCGGGGAAGACTATCCTCCATATACTCATTGTTATTACCGGAAACGTTTTGATAATCCCAAATTATCTTCTACGTTACCCCCCTATTATATGAACTATACTTGCTGCAAAGGTATAAATTATTTTCGATTTACACATAGTATTTTCAAGCAAACGCCAACAAATCCTTATTCTCACGTTCAAAACTTTATTTCGATAGACTCAATACATCCTATTCCGGCTAGGTAGACACTTCACATTTTCAAATGCAATTCATTGGTTTTAAACATTTTGAAAGTCTATTTAGAGCTTGTCTATAATGTCCGACTTCTGCGTTACGCTCGTTCTGAAACCGGTCTTTTCGGCAAGCTCAATGCATCGCATTGACCTAAGTCAACTCCTTTGCTTTCAGAACTTCACAAGTCTTGAATTCGAACATTCTATCTCAGACTCTTGACTTTATGAACAAACACTATTTATTAAACATTCCATACCGGACTTATGCCTTGACGGACAAACATTTATTTTTTATCCCGGACCGGTAAAGCATGGGCGGAGCAAAATAAATAGCCTTGTCTCTCCCGTAACTTTTCAAAAACATACTACTTTTGCAGCAAAATAATAATTCGAGCAATGCACGAAAAAAGAAAAAGGAAGCCGGATTGGTTGAAAATAAAAATCCCGTTGGGGAAAAATTATACGCAAGTCAAAAAGATTGTCGAAGACCATCAACTGCACACCATTTGTACGAGCGGACACTGTCCGAATATATCGGACTGTTGGAGTAGAAAAACAGCTACGTTGATGATTTTGGGAGATGTCTGTACCCGTTCCTGCAAATTTTGTAATGTGAAAACCGGCAAACCGGCAATTCCGGATGTGGGAGAACCGGAGCGTATCGCCAATTCCGTCAAACTTCTGGGGCTTCAACATCTGGTATTGACCTCCGTGGACAGGGATGACCTGCCGGATTTGGGTGCCGGGATTTGGAAAGCAACGCTCCTCCAAGTAAAAAGTCTCAATCCGCATATTACGATAGAAGGACTTATCCCCGATTTTCAAGGAAGGACGGAGCTTATCCAAGAAATCATAGATACGGGAATAGAGGTCATTTCCCATAATCTGGAAACAGTCAGGCGGCTTACTCCCACGACACGTAGTGTTGCCGACTACGACCGGAGTCTGGAAGTCTTGCGCTATATAGCCGGCTCAAAAACCATCGCCAAAACGGGAATTATGTTGGGTCTGGGAGAGACCCAAGCGGAAATCATCCAAACGATGCAAGACGCCCGCGATGCCGGTTGCAAAATATTTACCCTGGGACAATATTTGCAACCGACAGTCAGACATCTCCCCGTACACGAATATGTGCATCCCGGGATTTTTGAAGAGTTGCGCAAAACGGGCTTATCCATGGGATTTACCCATGTGGAGAGCCATCCTCTGGTACGTTCGTCCTACCATGCAGAACAGCATATTCGCTGACCCCGGGCACAGGACATTTATCTTCCGGAAACAAATAGAGATACCCATCCCCCGCTAATGCGAAACGCTATCGAGAGGAATCCTCTTTCCATCCTTGTATGCTACTACAAAAGCATCGGAGATACCTTTATCAACAACCTTTCGTAACAATTCGACCGCTTTGGCAACCGAGTTGAAAGAACCTACCGTATAGCGTTTTAGACCGTCGCTTTCTTCCATATAAACCTCTTCATCCAAATCAAAGATTGCTTTTATCCCAGAAGCTTCCATACCGGATTTGCGCGCAGCGAGAATTTGCACACTGTAAACAATACCGCTTTCGTTATGTTTTTTAAGTGAATATGCCTTATTGTTTCCGGGATTTTCTGTCAGGAGTTCATCAACGGAAATAAAAGCGTCGTTTTTGGTTGCTACTACGAAAGCACCCCGCACATTGTTTTTACTAATCAGAATATTCCGTTGGTTTTTCGCTTCCCAGTATTGTTTATAATTTCCCACTACAAATTTATACCATCCGTTGTTTTTCAAAACGCTGACAGATTTTTCCGGATATCCAATGGATTTGGCAATTATCGCACGGTTAATAGGTTTTTGCGAAGCCGCAACCTGTACATAAAAACGCACATTTTCAAAACTGGGTTTTCCGAGCTGTACCTTCCGTTCTTTTTCCGCCATTATTTTGTCTACCTTCTTCGTAGCCTCCGTTTTGGCTTTTTGTTTTTGAGCTATCTCAGCGGTCTTTTCAGGAGTCAAGCGATCTTTATTTTTCGCAGCAACAGTTTTCCCCCCATGTGTTGCGGCAATGCTCTTACGTTCCGGACGTACGGGCAAATGAGCAGACGCTTTTTTAGTAAAATGATAGGTAACTCCCATTGCATAAAAGCCAAACATATCGTAGCGCGACCCGCCCTTTTTGACATCCAATTCATCGGAATTTACAATATTAATATTGCCTTCAAGCATCAGATCGATATGTTTACCGAGATAAATATTGAGTCCGGCAATGACCGGCATTTCCGTCTCGGAAGTCATTCCGTCAAACCCTTTTCCGTTTCCATATCCCTTACGGGCAATTTCGCCATTATCAGGATAACTCATGAGCGTCGAATTGTATTGCAACAATCCTACGCCTACACCGGCATAAGGATTAAAACGGCGATGTTTGTTCTTGAAAATATTCAAAATATCAAACTTGAGCCCGATATCGGTTTCCAACAAATCCGCATTAAACCAAATATTCCGTTCGGGCTTACTGCCGGAAAGTTTCCCTTTCTCCAAGGAAGCCCGCAAAGTCAAATAAGGTTTAATGCGCCAATTCAAATCAAAAGCGTATCCAAGACTCCAAATATTTTCGTCTTTGATCGTTTTGTAACTCAGATTGCCGACATCTCCGTAAAAGAGATTGGTTCCTTCTTTAAATGAGACGCTTACACTCCGTCTCTCACGCTGTGCGTGCAGGGTCATAGAAATGAGAATAATCCAAACTACGCCCCCACATAGTTTTAACTTTTTCATGCTTCATAGTGTTTAAAAAAGCAAAAGTAATATTATTTTTGATATAAACAAATTTTTTTCTTTGCAGAAAAAATACTCCTATGATTACAATACTCTTTATCGTAATAAGTGTGATTTTTTCGATATCGGCATTTTCAAATCCGGACATATTTAACCGCCTCAAATTCAATGCTTACCGTATTTACCACGATAAGGAATGGTATCGTTTTTTGTCATACGGATTGATACATGCAGACTGGGGACACCTGTTGATTAATATGTGGGTTTTGTACTCTTTCGGGAGAATCGTAGAGGCATTTTACGAAAATTTTTACGGCATTTCCGGTAGATTATTTTATATCGCACTGTATCTCAGCGCTATAATTGTTTCAACAATTTACGACTATATCAAACAAAAAGACAATCCGTATTACAATGCTATCGGAGCTTCGGGAGCTGTCTCAGCTGTCGTATTTGCCAGTATTATTTTTTACCCTATGGGGAAAATATATTTATTTTTTATCCCTATCGGTATTCCGGCTCCGGTCTTCGGCATATTGTACTTAATCTATTCAGCCTATATGGCTAAAAATGCGAATGATAACATCGGACATTCGGCACACTTTTTCGGCGCTGTTTTCGGTTTGTTATATGTAATAATCACCGTGCCACACGCCTTGTCCAACTTCGTTGAAAATATTTTTTAATACCCCGCGAATCCACCGAATCTC
>WFZU01000169.1 GCA_015489405.1 Bacteroidales bacterium | reverse complement strand
TATTTTTGAAAAGTCTCTTTAATGTATGCGGCAATTCGCCAGCGGTCTGCCGGTTTTATTTGCGAAGCATGCGAAGGCATCAAGCCGGACAACGAACCCACGGTCATGATGTGGAATATCTCTCCCTCGGTTTTGCTTTTTTGCGAAGCATCATGAAAATTGCTGGGCTTGGCAGAGAACAATTTTGCCGTATAGAGATGTCCGTCCCCTTGTCCGTTGGCTCCGTGGCACATCTTACAGTAAATACCAAACATCTCTTTTCCTCTTTCCAGGTTCTTTTTGGAATGAGGATTGGGAAGTGGATTTTTCAATTCCGTCGCCGCCTTCATTTGACTTTCGTAATCGCGTTTGTAGGGATAAGGTAACATCTCCCTCGAGACGGTTCCTTCTACCGGTAACTGCATGGTCATATGATTGGGAAGCACGTTATTAGGAGAGTAAGACTCATAGGCGAAAGAGTAATACATATCAAAATCTGCCATATATGCCCTTCCCGTATCATTTCGATCATGACTGCAAGAAGTCAATATGGCGCCCGTAACAAGGATTATCAATACTATCTTTTTCATCTTCTTTTGCTTTAAAATATCAATTATTTTTCATCAATTTTGATTGCACCGCTTTCCGTCATCATTTGACTTACCTGTTGAATTTGTTCTTCACTCATACCGTTTTGGTCAATCAACAACAAAAATCTATCGTCCGTGATACCCGGATATTCAAAATGCGGTTTGGCACCGGGTCCTTTTTTCTCAATAACGAAAAAGGTTACTACCGAAGACAATACCGTTACCAAAATGGTCCCTACGAAAAGCAAGACAACAAAGGTCAGGGACAGATTGGGTTTACCTCCGATATTCAACGGATAATCAATTACAAACGTGTAATACAAACCCAAAAATATTCCTATCACCCCACCGAAGAGAGCATAGAAAAAGGCGGCGGTCTTAAGATTGGTTTTGATTTTCAATTTTTCCAATACTTCCTCCACCGCAAAAGGAGTTATCACGTCGGATATCTTTACATTTGCTTGTTGTACTTTGTCGATGGCTTGTAGCAATTTACCATCATCATCAAATACGCCTATTAATCTTTTCATAATACTAAAATTAGGATATTATTTGTCGTCTCTACTGGTCTCTTTATTAATCATTTTCAGCTCGTTGATAGCCATCATCGGGATATACCGGATAAACCACAGGACGCCTACCCCAAAGAGTCCGATAGTGCCGAGATAAATCAGTATTTCCACACTGGTGGGAGAATATTCCACCCAGTTGGCAGGCAGGAAGTCCTTGGCAGTGGAGGTGATTACGATATTGAAACGTTCATACCACATCCCGATATTGATAATAATGGAAATGATAAAGAGCGTCAGGAGATTTCTTCTTATTTTCTTGAACCAGAAAAGTTGCGGGATAATGGCATTACAGGTTACCATTGCCCAGAATTGGAAAGAATAGTCGCCGAAAATACGATTGTGGAAGAAGGTAAATCCTTCAAATTCACTTCCCGAATACCAAGCGAGGAAGACTTCCGTCATATAGGAAGAACCCATAATCAAACTTACGAAAGTCAGAATACGACCGATGGCATCCAAGTGTCCGTCCGTAACAAAATCCTTTAATCCGAAGGATACACGGATGATAATCATCAAGGTCAATACCATAGCAAAACCGGAGAAGATAGCACCCACTACGAAATAAGGCGGGAAGATCGTTGTATGCCAACCCGGTACTACTGCCGTGGCGAAGTCCATAGATACGATAGAGTGCACGGCAATTACCAAAGGAGCTGCCAGTCCGCCCAAAATCACCGCAAGGATTTCAAAACGTTTCCACGAACGGGCAGAACCGACCCAGCCGAAACTGGCGATAGCATATACTGCTCTACGGATTTTGTTCGTCGAACGGTCCCGTACCGTAGCCAAATCGGGAATCATTCCGATATACCAGAAAATCGCAGAGGTCAAGAGATACGTGGAGATAGCTACAACGTCCCAAAAGAGAGGCGAGTTATAGTTTACCCAAAGTCCCCGTGTGTTGGGGTAGGGGAAAATAAAAATCGCATTCCAGATACGTCCCATGTGAATCATAGGATAGAGTCCTGCTGCCAAGACGGCAAAGACCGTCATCGCCTCTGCAGCCCGGTTGATGGAAGTACGCCATTTTTGACGAAGCACCAACAGGAATATGGAGAATGCCGTACCGGCATGTCCGATACCAATCCACCAAACAAAATTGATGATAGCCCAACCCCAAGCAACGGAATTGTTGTTTCCCCAGAGTCCGATACCGGTAGTGATAGTACGCCCTATTTCATATAAACCGATAATGAACAAGGCAGAAAAAATAAACATGCCGGCATACCACCATAGCGGTGCCCTTTTGGTCTCTTGGGAGGCTAAGACTTCCCGCGTAATATCGCCGTAGGATTTATTCCCTTCGATTAATACGCCTCTAACACTCTTTTTGTACATAATATGTTGTATTTTCCGTTAAAAAAGAATTTTAATTGAATTATGATTGATGTTCTTCATGTCCGTGGGAAGCTTGCGCATCCTTGTTTCTCACTTTCGTCAGATACATTACGGAAGGAAGGTTGTGAAGCTCTTCCAACAAACCGTAGGAACGATCTTCCTGGAACAGTTTAAATACTTTGGATGATTCGTTGTTGGTATCACCGAAAGTAATCGCATTGGTAGGACAAGCCTGAGCACAAGCGGGTTGAATCTCTCCGTCTCTCAATTGGCGTCCTTCGTTTTTGGCTCTCAATTTTCCTTCTTGGATACGTTGTACACAGAGCGAGCATTTTTCTACGACTCCCCGTTCACGCACGACCACATCCGGATTGAGCACCATACGGCTGTATTCATCATTGAAATTATAATCGAATTTATCATTTTCCGCATATTGATACCAGTTGAAGCGTCTGACGTGGTACGGACAGTTGTTCATACAATAGCGGGTACCGATACAACGGTTGTAAGCCATTGAGTTAAGTCCTTCTTTGGAGTGTGGGGTTGCCGCTACCGGACACACATTTTCGCAAGGAGCATTATCGCAATGCTGGCACATAACCGGTTGGTGAAAGACTTCCGGATTTTCGGAAACGATTTCCGAACCGAGGCTTCCATCCTCAGTGGAGTAGTAGCGGTCGATACGCAGCCAGTGCATAATGCGGCGGTTTTTGACTTCCTCTTTCCCGATGACGGCAACATTATTTTCCGCTTGACAAGCGACCACACAGGCATTACAGCCGGTACATTTGTTGAAATCAATAGCCAAGCCCCAATGTGCTCCGGGGAAGTCTCTTTTCTTGTACAAGGTGATGCCCAAACGGTCTTCTATTTTATCCGTCAGATATTTTTCCTTGAAAAGGAAATGAGATTCGTTACCGGATTTGGTGTTCATTACATATTCCGCCAAGGTCGTTTCTTTCACAATTTCGCGACCCTCCATAGAGTGGTGTGTCTGTGTCGTAGCGAGCGGATAAGTCTTGGAGGTTTTGCTGAGTGCAATCCCTTGTCCGGCATATTGCCGCATACCGTTTTTATGTTCTATCAACAGGAACGCATTCTTTCCGATGCCGTTTCCAATCTTTCCGGCATCCGTTCTGCCGTAGCCCAATGCGATAGATACCGTGCCTTTGGGTTGTCCGGGTTGGATAAGTACCGGCAACTCAAATTTGTCGCCGACTTGAAGCACATCTTCTTGTTTCCAGCCTTTTTCTTTGGCGAAATCCGGAGAGACGGCAACGTAATTGTCCCAAACAGCTTTGGAAATGGGATCCGGCAATTCTTGCAACCAAGGATTGTTGGCATATTCGCCCGTTCCGGGTCCTATTTTTTGGTATAATACCAATTCTATTCCTTCCGGTGCATCTATTTTGCTAAATGCAGCGGCATTTTGATTTACGTAGTCAAAGTTAAAGAGCGGGCACTCAAAATTCTCGGCTTCCGGCTCGAAGACCCCTTTTTGCAAGGAGTGATTCCAGAAGGAGGAGAAAGTAGCATATTGCGTTTGTAAGGGGAACATATTGGCTTCCCAATACTTTTTAACATAGTCGCGATAGTTTCCGTCAATACCTGCCCACTTCATGAAATTCTCTTCCGCTTGGCGGGTATTCCAGAGCGGGTTGATGGTCGGCTGGGCAAGGCTGTACTTACGGGTAATCGCTTCGGCATCGCCCCAAGATTCAAGATAATGATTCATCGGCAAAGCATATTTGAGGTGTTTTGCCGTTTCATCGTTTTTGGAAGTGATAGCGACTGAAAGTTTTACTTTTTTGAGAAATCCCATCATCTTTTCTGCATGAGGGCAATGGTATCCCAAATTTACGTCCCAGAGGATAGCAGCATCCACTTTTCCGTCTTTTATTTCGGTGATAGCCGCCTTAAATTTCCGGTCATTTCCTTGTTTGGTCAAGGTGCGACGTTCAAATTCCAATGTAGAACCCAAATTGGCAAGCAGGTAATTAATGCCGTTGACCAAGGACTGGATATAGACGTCATTGGTGCCGGAAACGACTAATGATTTCGAATTGTGGTTTAACAAGTCTTCCGCCACTTTGGAGATGTCCACCGGAGATTTGGGGGCGGAGAGGGTTTGCATATTGGATTTGGAAGCGATTGCGTTGTAAAGATTCAGCAAGACCGCTTTTTCTTCCGAAGGTTTGATTGGGAAGCGGACATCCGCATTACTTCCGGTTACCGACATCCGGGATTCAAACTGATAGTGTTTGGACATTTTCTTTTTACCTCCGGTCAAATCCCTGCCTTTGGCATAATCCGCAGCATATTCTATAGGTGAAAGCCAATTGCCGAGGAAGTCTGCATTAAACCCTACGATGACTTCCGCCTTGTCAAAATGGTAGGCGGGAATCGTTTCGATGCCGAAGGTGTTTTTGTTGGCTTCCAGCATTGCGGTGTGTGAGATAGTGTCAATATAAACAATTTGTGTGGAAGGGTATTTGGCGGTAAAGTCAGCCAAAACTTGTTTGGCAGACGGACTAATGACCGTATGGGTGATGATCATTATTTTGCCGTCCCGTGCTGCGATGGCTTCCAATTCTTTCTTGATATCTGCGTCCGCCTTATCCCAGGAAATTTCTTTTCCGTCTTTCAAAGGGTGTTGCAAACGGGCGGTATCATACAAACCCAGCACACTGGCTTGAATACGGGCGGAGGTTCCCCCTTGGGTAATGGAAGAAAGTTCATTCCCCTCTACCTTGATGGGTCTTCCGTCCCTTACTTTTATCACCAACGAAGCATAATCGTTCCCGTCAAAGAAACTCGTGGCATAATGATTAGCAACGCCCGGGGTTACTTCTGCGGGTTTGTGCAAGAACGGGATGGCTTTGCGTACCGGTTGTTGAC
>WFZU01000168.1 GCA_015489405.1 Bacteroidales bacterium | reverse complement strand
CTTTATATCTCCAAGGTAAAAAAGGAGGCTTGAGGGGTATCAGTGGTGTTGACAGTAAGAAATTGAGATTTGAAACGGATATTAATTACGACGTTTCTCTTGGAACGACAATTAATCTTTCTAACTTAATTTTTGGTTACAAGCCACGTCTGTTGAGTGTTTATATGCCCTTTGATTTTGGTCTTTCCAATTATACGCCAACGACCTATTTAAAAGATCCCGGTACCTTAACGCTCGCTCAACAACAAGCTCAACTTGTTACGCGTTACGGTGCAGGAAATGTTAAGCAAGGGAAAACAAAGGGTGTTTACATTGCTAATGGTTTGGGATTGGATATCCGCTTGAACAATCGTTGGGACGTTACACTGGAGACAAAGTTGGAATGGATTCAAGAGGATAACTTTGATGGAATTATCGCCGGACAGGGAAGTTCCACAAAATCCAATTTTGCCGATAGAATGGGATTGGATTCGTGGAAAGATGCATACTACTATCAAAACGTTGGCATTTCTTACAACTTCTTGAGACCTAAGAATGTTGCCAGCTTCAAGGTTGAAACCAGTAAAGAAGCACTGACGCTTGTTGGAGATTCTGTTCCGGTACACATCGAAGGAGAAATTCCGGAAAATTTCAATCCTAACGCTGTGGTTGACTTCACTCCTGTTTTGAAGTTTGGAGATCAAACCGTACAGTTGAAAACTATCTACCTGCAAGGTGAGGAAGTTGCTGATGAATTTAAAAAACCCGGTGCTATCGTAATTCCTGCTACGGGAGGAAAATTTGTCTATGACGCAAAAGTACCATATCAACCCGGAATGGAACAAGCAGAGGTATATGTCGATCCTATGGCTTCCATCAAAGGTAAAGCTCCTAAGTCATTAGGCAACAGAGTCACTAATGACGGGATGATATTGACGGGTACCCGTTTCCGTCATGATGAAAAATTCCTTCCTGTGGAAGTTCAACTGGACAGAACAAGAAAGACTGTTTCCGGAAAAGAAACTATCTGGTTCGTTGTGGATAGAACAAACCAAAACATGTATTATAAGTTGAATCGCAGAAAATCAGCCAAAGAACAAAGAAAAGCCTTTGAAGATTTTCTTGACAAGAAGATGGAAATCAAAAATATTACCATCAATGCATGGGCATCTCCCGAAGGGGAAGAAACCCACAACGTAGGACTGTCCGAAGGTCGTGTGGCAACAGGTAAAGCCTTCTTGATGAAGCAACTGAAAAAACATAAAATTGACAGCGAAGGATTGAATATTGAAGAACATCCGGGTGCTGAGGATTGGGACGGCTTTGTAAAAGCTATCAAGGCATCTAATATTGCCGACAAAGATAAGATATTAAACATCGTTAATTCCCAACCTGACCTCGCTGCAAGAGAGCAAGAAATTCGTAACATGACAGTCATTTACGGCGAAATAGCAAACGATATATTACCGGAATTAAGGAGAGCGGAAATTACGGTAAATTGTTTGGAAGCTGCTGATTTCAAGAGCGATTCGGAAATTAAAGATTTGGCTTCTTCCAATCCGGGCTCTTTAACGGTTAATGAGTTACTGTACGCTGCACAATTGGAGAATGGAGATAAAGCAAAACTTGCCATTTACAAAACTATCTTGAAAGATCATCCGGATTGCTGGCGTGCTGCTAACAATGCCGCTGTCTATTCCGCCAGATTAGGCAATTTCGAAGATGCGTATAAATATGCTCAAAAAGCAAAAAGCCTGAAATCAGATAACGGCAACGTATTGAACAACATTGGAGTTATTGCCGCTAGAAAAGGTAAAACTGATGAAGCAAAAGCTGCTTTCTTGGCTGCCCAACAAGCCGGTGCCAATGTAAACCATAATATGGGTATCGTAAAAATCCAAGAAGGTAACTATAATGGAGCTGTAACTTCATTCGCTAATGACAATTGCGATTACAACAAAGGTTTATCTCAATTGTTGGCTAAGAATTACAGTGCAGCTAAAAGCACTCTTGAATGTGCAGACAAATCTGCTGACACATACTACTTGAAAGCAATCTTGGGAGCTAGAACAAACGATTTGGTTTATTTGACCTCTAACCTCAAAAAAGCTATTGAGTTAGATCCGAAATATGTTGACGAAGCTAAAAATGACAGAGAATTTAAAGACTTCGTTACCAATCCCGAATTCTTGAAAATCGTTCAATAATAAAACAATCTGGTGATAAGAGGGGAGCCTTAATGGCTCCCTTTTTTTTTGAGATAATACCGATAGAAAGGGGATATAACTGATTACAAAAAAAAGGGGGAGCTAATCCAATAAAAAAATAGCACATAGGAAAGTATACGGAAATTGCTCCAAACAATAGAGATGCCTTAACGGGAATACAGCATCTTTTTAGCAAATTCCCATAGCACGATACCGGCACTCACGGCAACATTGAATGAATGTTTGGTGCCGGATTGGGGAATTTCAACTGCGGAATGAAGAAGAGGCAGTATTTCATCCGAGATACCGTTCACCTCATTGCCGAAAATAAGCGCATACGAATGCCCCGTATATATATCAAAATCTTGTAAAAATACACTTTCCGAAGTTTGCTCAACACCGACGATAGTATAATCTTGGTCTATTAACTCATTGATTAGATGAACGATACTTTCCCGGTATTCCCAATCCATAGAGTCGGTGGCTCCGAGAGCTGTCTTGCGTATTTCACGATGTGGCGGTTGTGCGGTAATGCCACAGAGATAGATCTTTTTTATCAAAAATGCATCAGACGTCCGGAAAAAAGAACCGATATTAGACAGACTTCTAATATTATCCAAAATAACTACTACCGGAATCTTCTCAGTTCGCTTGAAATCACTAACACTGATTCTATTTAATTCGGACAGAGACAACTTTTTCATAGCGGTACATTATACAATAATCACAAACATTATCCGGCAGCTCATTAAACAAAGCCACCACAAAAAAAAGGTAAATCACAGGCGACAAAATTAGAAAGAACTTCGATTGTGTAAATCTTTTTCTCCGAAAAAGTAACATATTAAGTGCTTTGCGTACCTTTGCAAAAAAAAAAGCATTACATCTATGGCAAAGAAAAGTCCGGCAGAGACCCCTTTGATGAAGCAGTATAATGAAATTAAGGCAAAATATCCGGATGCCTTGCTGCTGTTCAGAGTTGGCGATTTCTATGAAACATTCAGTAGTGATGCTATCAAAACCTCAGAGATATTAGGTATTGTCCTCACTAAACGAAAAAACGGAGCCGCAGCCTTTGTTGAGTTAGCAGGTTTTCCGCACCATTCGTTAAATGTATATTTGCCAAAATTAGTAAAAGCCGGACAGCGGGTTGCTATCTGTGAGCAATTGGAAGACCCCAAGAAAACCAAAAAAATCGTTAAAAGAGGCGTTACCGAATTGGTAAGTCCGGGCATCACATTCGACGACAACGTGCTGGAAGTAAAAGAAAATAACTTTCTCGCATCGGTATTTCTCCACGAAAGGATTTCCGGCATCAGCTTTCTGGATATTTCCACCGGAGAATTTTTTGTTTCCCAAGGGAATGATGACTACATAGATAAATTAATACAAAGTTTTAAACCCAGTGAAATAATATTAGAGAAAGGGAAAGTTGATGATTTTATCAATACATACGGGAACAAATTCTACATTAACACCTATGACTCTTGGATTTTCAGTGAAGAATTTTCCTACGAAGTACTTGTCAAACATTTTAAGACCAAATCATTGAAAGGTTTTGGCATCGAAAATTGGCACCAAGGCATCGTAGCTGCCGGAGCGATTATTCACCACCTGAAAGAAACCCGGCACGACAAACTGGAACACATCAGTGGTATTTCAAGAATTGAGGAAGACAAATACGTATGGTTAGACCGGTTTACAATCAGGAATCTGGAGCTTTACGGTTCACCTCATCAAGGAAGTACCGGACTAATAGATGTATTGGACAAGACCACCTCTCCTATGGGTGCACGCTTGCTGCGCCAATGGATTTCCCTCCCCTTAAAAACCAAAGAGGAAATCGAAGAAAGACTTCATATCGTCCAACATTTACTCAAAAACGAAGAAACCGGGGAGAAGATACGTCTCTTGATAAAAAACAGCGGAGACTTGGAACGGTTGATATCCAAGGTTGCCATAGGGAAAGTAAATCCGCGAGAATTGAATCATATAAAGGAGGCGCTTTACCACATAGAAGAAATCCGGAATATCCTCTCCAAACAAAAGTTCAAGCCATTTCAAACTTTTGTGGAATTATTAAACCCCTGCCTTAGCATCCGGAAAGAAATAGAGGACACCTTATTGAGAGAACCGGCTGTATCCATACAGAAAGGAACCGTAATCGCCGAAGGGGTTTCCGCCGAATTGGACGAATACCGCACATTAGCCCGTTCGGGCAAAGATTTCCTGCTGCAAATCAGAGACAGGGAAGTAGAACGCACCGGTATTTCTTCACTGAAAATAGGATATAATAACGTTTACGGTTACTACCTGGAAGTTACCCACACACACAAGGACAAAGTGCCGCCGGAATGGCACCGCAAGCAAACCTTGACAAGTGCGGAACGCTATGTTACGGAAGAGCTCAAAGAGTATGAACAAAAAATATTGGGTGCGGAAGAAAAAATCCTTGTCTTGGAACAAGAGATTTATCATTCATTGGTGAGCTCGGTGGCTAAATACATCAAGCCGGTACAAATCAATGCCGGTGTATTGGCAAAATTGGATGTACTGCTGTCTTTTTCCGCTATTGCGAAAGAGCATAACTACTGTATGCCCGAAATTACAAATGGTTTTCAAATTGATATAGCGGATGGGAGACATCCGGTTATTGAGACCCAACTCCCTCTCGGAGAGGAATATATCGCTAATGACATTTATCTGGATACCGAAGAACAACAGATTATTATTCTTACAGGACCGAATATGTCAGGGAAATCCGCTCTGCTCAGGCAAACTGCACTCATCGTCTTAATGGCACAGATAGGGAGTTTTGTACCGGCAAAAAAAGCAAGTATCGGTTTAGTGGATAAAATCTTTACACGGGTCGGTGCGAGTGACAATTTATCTTCCGGCGAATCGACATTTATGATGGAGATGAATGAGACTGCCAGCATTTTGAACAATGTGTCCAACCGCAGCCTGATAATCCTCGATGAAATAGGCAGGGGGACTTCCACCTATGATGGGATCTCCATTGCTTGGGCGATAACGGAATATCTGCACGAACATCCCCACAGCAGAGCGAAAGTTTTATTTGCAACACACTACCACGAACTCAATGAGATGACCGAATATTTCAAACGGATAAAGAATTTCCATATTTCCATCAAAGAGATAAACAAGAAAATCATTTTTCTCCGGAAACTTTTACCCGGGGGGAGCGAACACAGCTTCGGAATACACGTTGCGCGGATGGCAGGAGTGCCCCGAAAGGTCGTCGAACGGGCAGAAGAATTGCTGGCTATCTTTGAACAATCGAGAAATAAAAACAAACCGGAAACCGCACCCAAAAAGAAGAAAGAAAATTTTCAATTGAGTTTTATTCAACTTGATGATCCATTGCTTATGGAAATAAAAGAAGAAATAGTCAATACGAATATAGACACTTTGACACCTGTGGAGGCATTGATGAAACTGAATCAAATCAAGAAGATGCTTACAAGAGGTTGAAAAATAAGAAACTATATTCAAAATTTTGTTTCAAAAAAAATATATATAAAAATTTTGCGAAATAAAAAAAAGTATATCTTTGCAACCGTAAAAGCAAGCGAAAATAGCTCAGCTGGTAGAGCACGACCTTGCCAAGGTCGGGGTCGCGGGTTCGAATCCCGTTTTTCGCTCTCGGAGACCTCTTAGGAGGTCTTTTTATTAGGGAGCCCGGATGGTGGAATTGGTAGACACGTTGGACTTAAAATCCAATGACTTCACGGTCGTGCGGGTTCAAGTCCCGCTCCGGGTACGAGCCTTTGAGATTCTCAAAGGCTTTTTTTAGTCCTTTTCCGCAAAGAAGGAAAGCGCTTCGGCAACCACAAAAGTACTTCCCCCTACAAATATCATTTCATTTTCCCCCACCCGCGAAAGAGCTGCCTGACAAGCAGTTGCGACGGAAGGGAAAGACTCTCCTTTCAAATGAAACGCACCGGCTTCTTTTTGCAAAAGAGAAACTTCCATCGAACGGGGGACCTCCGCAGCGCAGAAATAATAAGCGGCTTCTCGTGGCAATATCGAAAAAATACTGCTATGCTCTTTGTCTTTCATCGTACCAAAGACAAAATGCACTCTCCGCTCCATCAGACGCAATTGCCTCACTACATAACGCAGTCCATCGCTATTATGTCCGGTATCACAAACCACCAAGGGTTGCGTACTTAAAACTTGCCAGCGACCCAATAACCGGGTATTTTTTATTACGTTTTTTACGCCTTCGGCGAAATGCTCTTTACGAATAGTATAGCCGAGTTCATTTAATTTGCGGACACTCGCTAATAGCGTCTGCAGATTCTTAGATTGATATTGACCTGCCAGCGGTGTGCGGATATGCAGGAGTTCTCCGTCCCACTTCATAAGACATTTCAAACAGGCTTTCTCCTCCTCCATAGAGAAGCTGCACTCTTTCAATAATTTCAATTGGTCGGCAAACACAATTTCACTCCCTTTTTCGCGTGCTTTTTGTCTGAAAAAATCTTCCAATTCCTTCTGCGTTTCTCCGATGATGAGCGGGATGCCCGGCTTAATAATACCGGCTTTTTCTGCAGCTATTTCTAATATCGTATCTCCGAGAAACTGTGTATGATCCAGACCGATATTGGTAATGACCGACAGATCGGGAAGTACCACATTGGTCGAATCCAGACGCCCCCCCATTCCGGTCTCCAACACAACGACATCCACCTTTCGCTTTGCAAAATAGAACATCGCCATAGCGAAAGAATATTCAAAAAAAGAAGTTTGCAAAGATGACAGTTGCGCCTTGTATTTTTGCACAAACCGGACAATTTCCTCTTTCCCTATCATAGCACCATTAACGCGTATTCGCTCTCTGAAATCCAGCAAATGAGGAGACGTATAAAGCCCGGTCCGGTAGCCGGCTTCCTGCAAAACGGAAGCGATAAGATGAGACACAGAACCTTTGCCGTTGGTTCCCGCGATATGCACAAAACGTAATCCCCGTTGCGGATTGTTTAAAACTTCCAATATCGCCAAGGTCTTATCCAATTTGTAATGAAATGCAGGAGCTCCTACCCGCTGATACATAGGAAGTTGTGAAAAAAGATACGCTACTGTTTCCCGATAATCCATAGGGCAAAATTAGTAATATTTTCGGCGCATCAGCAAGGAAAATCAAATGAAGCGTACAGCACAATTTATATACGTTTAAAATTGCAAACGGAAGAATATTTTTTTCAAATCATATCAATAAATATGTAATTATGCAAAAAAATTAATGCGATGAATAAAGCGATATATCTTACTACTATTGAACCACATAGTGGAAAATCCCTCATCAGTGTAGGCTTGATGCACGAGTTGCTGGGAAGGACATCGAAGGTTGCCTATTTTCGTCCGATTATTGACGATCTTCCGGAAGGCGAGAAAGATAATCATATCGAGACTGCTCTCCGTCATTTCAAACTTCCAATGAAATACGAAGAAGCTTATGCATTGAAAATGAGCGAAGTAGTAAAGATGAAAAACGAAGGAAGGGACACCGATGTGATGGAAAAAATCATCAAAAAGTACAAAAAGTTGGAAAGACGGTGTGACCTTATTCTGATTGAAGGAAGCGATTTTACGGGCAACGAAGGTTCCACCATTGAGTTTTCGCTAAACGTCGATATTGCTTCTAACCTGTCCGTACCGGTTATTCTGGTGGGAAGCGGTATCGGGAAAACGATGGATGAATTTGTCAACAGTATGCGTTTAGCCTATGATTCATTTATCGAACGGGGTGTGGAAGTGATTGCCATTATTGCCAATAAAATCCTTAAAAAGAATACCAAAACAGTCGTCAAAGCATTGCAAAAAGCGATTCCGGGCAACACGCAGATTAACGCTATCCACAGGGAAACCCAACTCATTCATCCGAATGTACGTGAGATTGTAGAACATTTTGGTTCCGATGTGATTGCCGGCAACGACTTTTTGGACAAAAGTATAAAACATATTCTGGTGGGAGCGATGCAGTTGCGGCATTTTCTACCGACGATAAAGGACAAAAGCCTGGTCATTGTTCCCGGCGACCGTGCCGATATTATTTTGGGGTCTCTGCAAGCCAACCGTTCGGCGAATTATCCGAATATTTCGGGGATTGTACTCAGCGGCGGACTTAAACCGGAGAAACCCGTATTGAAACTTCTCGAAGGAATAGACCCGAAGGTTCCCATCTTCTCAGTCAAAGATAACACTTACGAAGTCGCCGGCATCATTGCCAATTTTCATTCCAAAATCCAAGCCGGAGACACCCGTAAGATATTGGAATCCATACGTCTATTCAAAAAATATGTTCCGACCGAAGAAATACTCAATCATCTCGTCCACTTTGAAGCCGGACATTTGTCTCCGAGTATGTTTCTCTACAATCTTTTTGAAAAAGCAAAACGCATCCGGAAAAGGATTGTGTTACCCGAAGGGAATGACCCTCGCATACTGAAAGCCGCTTGCAGAATCCAAGTACAAGACGTTGTAGATCTTATTATTTTGGGAAAACGGGAACAAATACAACAACAATTGTTAACTCAAAATATTAAATTGGATTTGTCCAAAATCGAGGTCATTGATCCGGTCACCTCCCCCCGTTTTCAAGAGTATACTCAAATGTTGTACAATCTTCGCAAGCATAAAGGACTTAGCCTGCCGGTAGCAGAGGACTTGGTAACTGACGTTTCGTATTTCGGAACGATGATGATTTATGCCGGCGATGCCGATGGAATGGTTTCCGGCGCTGCGCACACGACCCAACACACGATTCGTCCGGCATTGCAAATCATCAAGACCAAGCCCGGAAGCAAAATTGTTTCATCCGTCTTTTTCATGTGTCTTCCCAATCGCGTTTCGGCTTTTGCCGATTGTGCCATTAACGTTAATCCCAGTGCCGAAGAACTTGCCGAAATAGCTATTGCCACGGCTGATTCGGCAATTGCTTTCGGGATAGATGCCAAGATTGCGATGTTGTCCTATTCCTCCGGAACGTCCGGAAAAGGTGAAGACGTGGAGAAAGTGCGTAAGGCAACCGGAATTGTCAAACATATGCGACCGGATTTAAAAGTGGAAGGACCAATCCAATATGACGCCGCCGTAGATCCGGTTGTAGGCAAAAGCAAGATGCCTGACTCACTCGTCGCAGGACAAGCTAACGTATTGATATTCCCGGACTTAAATACCGGAAACAACACCTATAAAGCCGTCCAAAGAGAGACCGGAGCCTTAGCGGTCGGACCTATGTTGCAAGGACTCAACAAACCGGTCAATGACCTTAGCCGGGGTTGCACGGTAGAGGATATTTACAACACTATCTTGCTTACCGCCATTCAAGCGCAAGAAGGCGAAGTATAGGAAAGAGATTTCCCTGTGAACACATTGGACAGGTTTTTGTTATTTGGTAGAAGTGTTTATTAAGAACCCTTTGCGGAACTTTGGTCTAAAGAGTCCGGAGTAAGTTGAAAAGCGGGCGGCAATCATTTATAAACACAAAATACAGATATACATTACAGTATGAAAAAGATAATTGGCATATCTCTACTACTCTTCTTGTTTTCGAGTGTCTTTTCGCAGGAAGAATCCGGATTGTTGGGGGAATATCAGTATCCTCAGGAGCAGGGAGAATACCGTTCTCTTCATTCGGTATTGCGAAATCTGCAAGAGGGAGACAGTATTGTGCTGCCTCCGGGCGTTTACACGGGTCCTTGTCACATCACCGTCCCTAATGTTGTGATTGACGGGCAAAACCAAGTAACGGTCAGCGGAATGGACAACGAATCCGTTTTCTACCTGGATGCCGATCATATCACCATTAAGAATATGAACATCATACATTCCGGAGATTCGCCGGACAAGATTGATGCAGGCGTACGAATTATCAAGCACAATTACTGCAAGGTGGAAAATTGCCGTATAGACGAATGTCTTTTCGGAATCGATTTATCTCAATCCAACCATTGTGTCATCAGCCACAACGAGATCACGTCCATTCACCGTAAACCCTTGGCATTGAAAGGGGATGCCATTCGCTTGTGGTATTCTACTTTCAACACGATTAGAAATAACTATTGGCACGGGGTCAGGGATATGGTGGTATGGTATTCCTCTGAAAATCATTTTTTGTACAATATGGGAGTGGGAAACCGTTACAGCATACACCTTATGTATTCTCACAACAACCGCATTCACAAGAACCGTTTTTATAAAAATTCCGTAGGTATATTCTTGATGTATAGCGAACTTACCATCATTACCAACAATCTCATTGAAGGTTCTACAGGATCGACCGGGATGTGTTTGGGGATGAAAGAAACTTCCTCCAATCAGATAATAAACAACCGCTTTATCTATTCGGCTTACGGGATACATTTTGATGTTTCCCCATTTGTCCCCGAAAAGGTAAATACTATCCAAGGAAATGAAATCGCATTTTGCAATGTCGGTCTTCTTTTTCACTCTGATATGGAAGGCAATGAGATTATCGGGAATTCCTTTCACAACAACCTTACCCAAGTCTATACCCGTGGTAAGACGGCAAGTCTCAACAAATTTGACAGAAACTATTGGGATGATTATCAAGGCTTTGACAGGGACGAAGACAATATCGGGGATATGCCGTATAAGCTGTACAGCTATTCGGAACACCTCTGGTCATTCAATAAAAATGTAAAATTCTTTTACGGAGCACCCATTTTGGCGGTCTTGGATTTTTTGGAACGTCTGGCACCTTTTTCAAAACCGAAATTTGTCCTCAAAGACAAACATCCGGTTTATCTTTGGAAAGAGAAAAAGACGGATGATACAGGCACTTTTGTCCTCCCTGAATAGATTTCATTCGTATTTTTATCAGGGGGGAAAAAGAGTACCTTATCTCAAGATTAAAAAGAGTCTGTCTATAATGTCCAATAACTTCGTTACGCTCATACTCAAAACAGTCATTGACAAAAGTCAACTCCTTGATTTTGAGTATTTCGCAAGCCTTGTTCTTGAACATTCTAGCCTAGACTCCCGACTTTATGGACAGGCACTAAAAAGCCTCGCAAGTTTTTCCGGAAATCAGAAAAAAGCAATTAAATTACGTATGGGTGAAGCATTTTTTTTGACAAGGCATATAAAATTTATGTACTTTTGCACCGTGAAGTAAGCCTTTGCTGTAATTATTATTCATTGTTGGCGGTAGTCCGGTTGACGGGCGAAAATATGTTTTTTGGAACAAATATTGCAGCACCGGAACAGTATTATTAGAAAAAAACACAGGAGATATGCAGATATTAGGGAATATTATCAAAAAAGCATACGAACTACGTAATTTGCCGATAGAACAAAAACGGAAAAAGAATATTCCGGCTATTACTCAACAAAAAAGAGTGTTGAAGAAACTGCTTCGTAAGGCACAGTTTACGGCTTTTGGGGAGCATTACCGTTTCCGGGAAATATTGAAAAGCGATGATATGATTGCGCGTTTTCAAGAACTTGTACCGGTATATGATTATAACAAAATGTTCAGCGAATGGTGGTACCGGGCGCTCAACGGGGAGACTTTTGTTAGCTGGCCCGGGAAAGTAAAATATTTTGCTTTGACCTCGGGCACCTCCGAAGCCTCTTCCAAATATGTGCCGGTAACCGGGGATATGCTCCGTTCGATAAAACGTGCCAGTGTCCGTCAATTGATAAGTGCAGTAAAATATGATCTTCCGGCGGATTTTTATCAAAAAGGTATGCTTATGATTGGTGGTTCGACACACCTTCAATATACGGGCAACTATTATGAAGGAGACCTCTCGGGAATTACAGCCAGTCAGCTTCCGTTTTGGTTTCAACACTTCTACAAGCCGGGCAAAAGAATATCCCGGGAAAGGGATTGGCAAACAAAACTGGAAGAGATTGTCAAAAAAGCACCCGAGTGGGATATAGGCGTAATCGTCGGGGTGCCGGCTTGGGTACAAATCATTTTGGAAAAAATCATTGACCGCTATCAACTTTCGAATATTCACGAAATATGGCCTAATCTTTCGGTCTATGTACATTCGGGCGTTGCCTTCGGTCCTTACGTAAAAAGTTTTGAGAAACTTTTCGGTAAAAAAGTCATTTTCAACGAATCCTATTTGGCTTCCGAGGGATATATTGCGGTGCAAACCAGGTTGGACGGTTGGATGGAACTCATTCTGGACAATGGTATCTTTTTTGAATTTGTGCCTTTCGACAGCAACAACTTTGACAGCGACGGCAATATTGTCCAGAACCCGGAAGCATTGAGCATCGAAGATGTGGAAGAAGGGGTGGATTATGCTATTCTGGTTTCAACCAATGCCGGAGCGTGGAGGTATTTGATAGGAGATGTCATCAAATTTGTAAATAAAAAGACCAGCGAGATAATTATTACCGGAAGGACCAAACATTTTTTGAGTTTAGTCGGGGAACACCTCTCTGTCGATAATATGAATCGCGCTATCGAACTGCTGGAACAGGAACTCCATATTGAAGTGCGGGAATTTACCGTTGCAGGTTTTCACTATCAATCCCGTTTTGCGCACCGCTGGTATATCGGAACGGAAGATCATTTTGACACCCGGCAAGCGGCGGCTATTATCGATAAACATCTGAAAGTCTTAAATGACGATTACCGGGTGGAAAGATTAGAGGCACTCCGTGAAGTATTCCTGGAAAAACTACCCCCGAAAGCTTTCGAAAACTGGATGAAAGAGAAAGGGAAAGAGGGAGGAGCACACAAATTTCCCCGCGTGATGAAAGGCAAAATGTACGAGGAATGGGAAGCGTATTTGAATAAAAACTATCGTAACGGAAGTAAGTAATGGGCGTTTTTTTGGAAGGCTATCTGTGGGGACTGTCGTTAGCCCTGCTATTGGGACCGGCATTCTTTGCACTAATACAGACCAGCATACGGCGGGGTTTTAAATATGGATTTTTGATGGCTTTCGGCATATTCCTCAGCGATGCTTTAGCCGTCTCTTTGGTGTATCTCGGTGCTACGCAACTGCTGGGTGAAGACCCGCGCAAAAATATTTATTTCAGTATTACCGGAGGCATTATCATGGTCATTTTCGGGACTATCACCGCCGTTAAAAAAGACGAAACCCAAAGGGAAGAGAAAGAGGGGAAAGAATATGCCAAAGGACCTTCCAAACCTATCGTGTATATTTCCAAAGGTTTTTTGATGAATTTTTTCAATCCCGGGATGTGGTTCTTTTGGATGACTGTAGCCGTCTCCATCACCGCCCGTTTCGGCACACATAATTCTTCAGCTGTCATTTTCCTTGCGGGAATGCTCCTATCGGTCTTTTCGACTGATTCGCTGAAATGCTTTGTTTCTCACAAAATAAAGCCTTGGATGAAACCGCGTATTACCGTATGGATGAATCGAATTGTAGGAGTTGTGTTGATACTATTCGGCATCTATCTGATATTGAACGTAATGTTTGACATTTCGCAATTTATTCCCGAATAAAAAGAAGTTCTGCCAAGAGAAATATACATTCCCGATTTCTCCCGGCAGACTGTTTTTCATATCACTTCTTCCAGCTATTTTTGGTGTAAAGAGGCGCTGTAGTTAAGATATTGCAGTGCTTTCACTATATCCTTGACGGACATCCGCTTGGTATAATCCACATCAAAATGGCGTGCTCTTACAATTCCGTCCTCGTCGATGATATAGGTAGCCGGGACCGGCAAAGTACGATCTTTGGAAGTATTAATACGCTTAATACGGATACCCATTACACTCATCGCCATATTCATCATCATGCCCAACTTATAGCTCACCTTATACATATCCATAATTTTGTGACCGTGATCGGGGATAATCATAAAACTTGCATCCGTCTTTTTGCGGGTTACCTCTACATAAGCCGAATCCTCGGGAGTAACGGCAATCAACGTGGCACCCATAGCCGTAATCATCGAAAGCGAATCTTCCATATTGCTCATTTGCTTATTACAATGTTTGCACCAGTTGCCACGATAAAAAACCAATACAACCGGACCTTTTTGCAGCACTTCTGTCAGACGAACCTGCTTACCGCGTTCGCTTTTTGCAATAAAATCCGGCGCTCTGGAACCAATAGCCAAAGGCGTTTGAGAAAAAAGGTCTCCACCTATCAAGACCCATACTAAAACCAAACTCATCATTACTTTTTTCATTTTCTTATTTTTTATGTGTTTTTCTTATATTCACTGTTATAGTCGTTCGATATTGCGAGGGCTTACAAAATATCTTGTCCAATTGTTTGTAAGCTAATAAGAAACTGACTTACAATTCTTGAACCAATTGATTACCAATAAATTAACACAAGAAAACACACAAAATTACAAATGTAGGACTATATGGACGGATAAGGTGAAATATGAAATTTTTCGAAAATATCTTAATTGAAACTTCGCAAAAAATAATAACCGAAAGACCGGTGTAGCTTTACAATTAGGGCTTGTCATAAAGTCAAAAGCCCGGAACAGTATGTTCAAGAACAAGGCTTTCGGAATACTCAACATCAAGGAGTTGAATTTTGTCAATGCGATGCGTTGAGCTTGCCAAAAAGTGTTATTTTGAGCTTGTCGAAATGGGACGCATAGAGCTCGCCGAAATGACTTTTGGAATGAGCATAAGGAGGCTATTGAACAGTATGACAGACACCATTTTTAATGAGCGAGAAAATCATCAAAACCGTACCACCGTAATCCCACTTCCTCCGCGTTCGATATGTTCGTCTCCATAGGATTGGATTTGCGGGATTGTGTTCAGATAGTCCCGTATGAGACTCCGCAAGATGCCGTCACCTTTTCCGTGGACTATCTCCACCTGTTGTTTTTTTAAGACAATCGCATCATCGATGAAATGGCGCACGATTTCCAAAGCCTCTTCCCCCCTTTTCCCGCGAAGATCCAGACGGGGATTAAAATGGAGGGCTTTTTCGTTGATTTCAGCTATTATTTTCGTATTGCTTGCAGACTTTCCGCCGTAAAGTTTTTGTAATGCCGTCTTTTCGTCCACACTTTCGAGACGCTCCACCGGTAACTGCATCTTGACTTGTTGAAAAGAGATTGTGATGTCCCCGCCTTTGACGCGTATCACTTCTCCCACGATTTCCGAATCTTTTACTTTCACAAAATCGCCTATTCCCGGCTGAAAAGGTTTTCCGGTATCTTTTTCCGGCGAAGCCGAAACAGGTTTGTAAGCTTCCGGAATTGTTTTCCGGGTGTCGGAGATGGTCTTTTGCAATAGTTTTTGCTGTTCCTGCTGCAAATTTTTTCGCAGTTCTTTGGTCTTCTCCTTGTCTGCTTGTTCTCTCCGGATAGCGGCAATAGTATTCTCTATCATGCGGTTGGATTGCTCCACTATCTTTTGCGCCTCCTTTTTGGCTTCTTGCAGAAATTGAGTTCTTTGTTCTTGCAATTTCCGGTGGAGAGTTTCATATTTTTCGCGTTCACGGTTACGCTTGCGGTTTTGCAGAGCAAGATTTATTTTTTCTTGTTCAATCTGCTTTTTTTCTACTTCCAATTGTTGCAATTCCCGTTCAAAATCCAGATGTTTTTGATTGATTTTTTGTTTGGCAGCCTCCAAGACGTTCGGGGGCAAGCCCGTTTTGGAAGCAATCTCAAAAGCAAAAGAGCTTCCCGGTTTACCGATAAACAACTGATACACAGGAGACAATATCTTATTATCAAAAAGCATAGCGCCGTTGACGATGCCTTCATATTTTCCGGCAAGGAGTTTCAGGTTAGCATAATGGGTTGTCAGCACACCGAAAGCTTTTTTGCGATACAACTCTTCCAATACAGCTTCGGCGATAGCGCCTCCCAATTGGGGTTCGGTACCTGTCCCGAACTCATCTATCAAAAACAGACTGCGCGGGCCTGCTTTCTCAACAAACGTTGCCATATTTTTCAGGTGGGAGCTGTATGTACTCAGGTCATTTTCAATACTTTGTTCATCCCCGATATCCACCAGAATATCGTGAAAGATGCCCATTGCGGAATCTTCGTTTAAGGGCACCGGCACCCCACACTGAAACATATATTGCAGCAATCCTATCGTTTTCAGGGCGACCGATTTGCCGCCCGCATTGGGACCGGAAATAATCAAAATCCGTTGCTTGTGATGGAGTTCAATATCGAGGGGTACGACTGCTTTGTTCTGTTTTCTGTGAGCCAGCAAAAGGAGGGGATGTACCGCCTTTTTCCAACGGATAAAAGCGGATTTACCCAACTTGGGAGAACGGGCATCAATAGAAATCGCAAAAAGACTCTTGGCGCGAATAAAGTCCACCACCCCCAACATCCGGTAGGCGACCGAGAGTTCCGGAATAAAAGGGCGGATCTCAGCGGTAATTTTTTTCAAAATCCGGATTATTTCCCTGCGTTCCTCATTTTTCAATTCGCGGATAGCATTGTTGATTTCAAAAATCTCAATGGGTTCAATATATACCGTCTGTCCGGTAGTGCTTTGGTCGTGAATAAAACCTTTGAGTTGTCTTTTGTGACTCGCCGCTACAGGCACTAAAAGGCGTCCGTTGCGTAGCACCACTTCCGCATCCGGGTCTGTCCAACCGGCTTTTTTGGCTTGTTGGAGAGAGGTACGGATTTTAGTCCCTATCTGTCCCTCCTTCTGTTGCAACTGCCTCCGGATATTTGCCAAGTTCTCCGAAGCACCGGAACGGATCTCTCCTTTATCGTCGATAATCTCCTGTATGCTTTTCAGCAAAAAAGGCTCTATATATACTTCCTCTACCAACTTGTGAAGGGATGGGAAATCATCCTTTTCCAAACGGAGGATAAAATTACGGATTGCCAAAATGCTCGCCAAAGAGTCGCGTAAATCAAATAAGGTTTCTTGCGAGAGATAGCTACCTTCGATAGCGATAGCCTGCAATTGCGGACGCATATCATAATAATGCTGCGTAGGAAAGCCGCTATGCCCGGCGAGCAGCCGGCTAAATTCGGTCGTCTGCCGGTGTATTCGTGAAAGGTAGGCAACGGAAGTGGAAAAGCGCATTTTCCGTACGTATTCTTCGCCCTGAGAGCTCAAACAATTGGCAAGAATAAGGTGGCGTATTTGGTCGAAACCTAATTTCTTTTCAAAATCGTCCGGATAGATCATCTTGTTACATCGGGTTTGTGGTCAACGGGTTAATTTTCAATCATAAGGAGGATGGACATCGTTATTTCCATATTAAAAAAAGCGGGCAAGTTCTTCCGAAAGGAGAATTCGTACAATAGGTTTCCCGTCAGGGTCTATCTCCGGCATCCGGGTAGAAAAAAGACTATTGATAAGACTCTCCATTTCTTCGTTTTTCATTTTCACACCGCCTTTGATTGCCGTCTTTTTAGCCATATTTTTGGCTATCTCATCACGGAAATTTATTTCGACACCCTTCTCCTGAAAACTATACGCATCGATGATACGATGCAAGAAATCCTCCAACTGCCCCTCCGGAAAATCAAGCGGCAAGGCGGAAAAAAGATATGCCCCGGGACCGAAATTCTCAAACACAAAGCCCAGTGAAAGGAGATCGTCTTTCAATGAAGCGAAAATATGATCTTCCTCGGGAGTAAGCTGAACCGTCTTGGAAAAAAGGAGGGTCTGTGCATTGGTAGTTTGAGCGGAATCGATAATCTTCTCATACTGAATGCGATAATCCGCACGATATTGATGCACCAGCATCAACCCGGACTTAACGTTGGCAAGGATATATTGATTGTCCACCTGCAAATAATGGTTTCCATTTCCTTGTGAAACACCGGCGGGAGCGTCATCCGAAGGAATAATCAGGTTTTGTTCACCGGCATCCGGCTCCGGAGGATTCAAGTCCTCCAAACCTTGATAGAGATTTTCCCAACCGGCAGCAGATGGTCTGCCGGGAGGGACAGCCGTCCCGCCGCTGCTCTTTTGTCCTTGTTCAAAAGGATTGAACGTAGGATCTACCGTTACTTTCGGGACTTGGATTTTATCCCCTTTACGAGGAGGCACATAATCAAAAGGAGTCGTGGACTTGAAATCAATCGACGGCGCTATATTGAAACGCCCCAGAGACTCCTGAATAGAAGAGCGCAACATCGCATAGAGATACTGCTGATTGCTGAAATTAATCTCCGTTTTGGTCGGATGAATATTGACATCCAAATCCTTGGGATCTACCGTCAAATAAATAAAATAGGAAGGGAAAAAATCCTTCCGTATCAATCCTTCGAAAGCTTGCATCACAGCGTGATGAAAATAACTATGCTTGAAAAAGCGCCCGTTGACAAAGAAATATTGTTCGCCTCTTTTCTTTTTGGCATATTCAGGCTTGGTAACAAAGCCCTTGACTTTTGCCTGGGAGGATTCCAGTTGGAAATTCACCAAACGGTGGACGTAATTTTTGTTAAATATGGAGACAATACGTTCTTTAAGACCGGATTTGGGTAGTTGAAACACCAATTTGTCATTCTGATGAAAGACAAAAGAAATTTCGGGATGCACCAAGGCGACACGCTGAAATTCTTCGATGATATGGCGCAGCTCGGCATTATCGGATTTCAAAAATTTCCGCCTTGCGGGAACATTATAGAAGAGATTTCGTACGCTGATATTCGTTCCGTCAGGTGCTTGGCAAGGTTCTTGACTGATGAAGGAAGAGGCTTCAATACGGATACATGTACCTGTTTCCGCCCCGGCGGTCTTGGTTTTCAAATTCACTTTTGCTACGGCGGCAATAGATGCCATTGCTTCTCCCCGGAAGCCGAAAGTGTACAAGTCAAAAAGGTCATCGGCAGAATGGATTTTGGACGTTGCGTGCCGTTCAAAACAAAGCCGGGCATCCGGTTCGGACATTCCGGAGCCATCGTCGATGACCTGAATCAGCGATTTTCCGGCATCTCTGACAATCAACTGAATATGACCGGCACCGGCATCCACCGCATTCTCCAACAACTCTTTGACCACCGAAGCCGGTCGCTGAATGACCTCTCCAGCAGCTATTTGATTGGCAACCGCATCCGGTAAAACTTGAATCATATCCGCCATACAAAAACTGCATTTTCAACGTACAAAAGTAAACAATATTTGCTATTGAGAAATATCTATCTTTGTCCGGAAAAAATGAAAATCTAATGCAAGAAAATATTAGGCAATCATCCCCGGGTTTTTCGTACCGGGTTGCCCTGCTTATTTTTTTGACAGCTTACGGCTATGCCGTTGCCCGCTACATTCTTGCCGGTCCTATTGAATGGAGCGATGCTCCGCTTTTTGTCTTAAACAAAGGCTTTGCCCTGGCGGCGATTTTTCTGTTCAGTGGAAGTTTTTCGCATGCTTCCTTGCAGAAGATATTTCCGGCTTCTTCCTTTCTTCGCAAAATAGATCCGTTACTATTAAGTTCTGTGGGCGTAACCTTTATCGTCCTCCATGCTATAATCGCTTTTATTTTGTTCAATCCGGAATATTACAAAGAATTTTTCAGTTCAGGCAGCCGGCTCAGCCTTGCCGGAAGTTTCAGTCTCCTCGGAGGGGTATTAAGTTTCACTGCACTCCTCTACTACAATATCAACAAGCTCCTGATGACAGCCTACCGGCAGGCGGAGAGACCTTTTGTATTGAGCCGGAATTTTGTCCGGATAAGTATGCTTTTGCTTGCGATGCACTTAGTTTTTATGGGTTACGCCGGTTGGTTAAAACCCGCCGGTTGGTATGCTCATCTGCCACCTGTCAGTTTGCTCTCTTTTGTATTGTTGTGTACGGGAGCCGCCTTGGATATGATGCGGAAATAACTTACACACTGACAACAGTTTGCGACAAGACATTCAAAGGCTTACTCACCCCGTAGTTTACGATATTTCTCCCGGGCTTCTTCGGCATATATGCTGTCCGGATGTTTCTTTAATATTTCAAAATAAGCAGCCTGCGCCTTTTCGATATTTCCCTCTTCTTCATAACGCTTTGCCAACATCCACAAAGCATCGTCCGCCGTTACCCCGGAGGGGAAATTGTCGATTAATTTTTGTAAATTTTCTTTTTCCGCTTCATAGTCTCCCTTTTGCTCGTAAATCTTAGCTTTCAACAAGTAAACATCATCAAAAATCGGGTGAAACATATTGCCTTTCAAGATAGAGTCCAATGTTTGAAGCGCTTTGTCCGGCTTATTGCGAAAAACCATATAAGATGCGCGTGCATATTGCCTCAGGGCGTGAGTAGATGAATCTGCATCCAGATTGCCGGCAATCAATAGAGAGAGATAGAGGGCATCGTTGGCAATAGGCTTGGAGGTAGATGCTTTGAGCACCAGCAGTTGGGACTTTGCCCACTCAAATTCTCCGATATAAAAAGAGAGTTTTGCATTCCGGAATTTGGCTTCCGAAGCAAGCCAACTTTGGGGGATTGCTTTCTCTATCTGCGAATAGAGTAGCGTCGCTTCCCAAACTTCTCCCATATAGAGATAATCGTCAGCGAGTTCTAACTTCAATTTTGCCCGTTGATATTTGTTCAATCCGGGGTAAGCTATCACTTTTTTTAATAGCGCTATCCCCTCCTCCCCTTTGTTGAGGTAAAAAGTCCGTAGATGAGCCAGATCCGGAGCCAGATAGACAATATTTTCATCATCTCCGAAATCTTGTATAGCTGCTGCCAGCTCTTTCTCCAAATCAAGGAGATCATTTTGGGAATAATCCCGGAGTTTCACGATTTTTTCATACTCAGCTGATAACTTGCTAGCCAAAGCGCTCCGGTATAAGGGATTGGATTTCCCTTTTTTGAGAACATAATCCGCACATTGAACCGCCATGGCAAAATCCCGGTTGTCAACACAAATATCGAATAAATCCAGCAACCTTTTGCCCGTTTCGTGCAAGCGCTTGTCGAGGGCTTTGGCTTGCAAAAATGCCATTTGAAAATCCTTTTTCTGAATGGAAAGCCAGAGCAATAAGTCCGAAAACCAAGTTTTCTTGGGACGATCCTGCACCCGTCTCAACAAACTC
>WFZU01000167.1 GCA_015489405.1 Bacteroidales bacterium | reverse complement strand
CAGTACCGGTAAATCCGGAGATACTGCTTTTGAAAATTAAAAAAATCTTGGGGGATTAAAATTTAATTTTAGTATTAATAATTTATTAAAAAAATGTGATTATGAAAACGTTAACAGTATTTACTCTGTTGTGTTGGAGTATTGGTGCGTTTGCCCAAAATCTCGACACATTACCGCAGACGGAAGCCACACAAACGGTTCAAGACACGGAGAAGACGGACTTTCCCACGACCTATCAACTGAAAGGGAAGAAACCTATAATGGCGCGTATTACCGAAGATTTTGAACTCCGGACCGCACCCGAATGCACTTCCGAAAAGACGGGAACGGTTATTCCACGCGATTCGATAGCCTTCATTTACAAATATTTTCCGAAGGAAAAATGCTGGGCGACACAATACCACAACCAATGGGGATTTGTCTCCGACTCGAAAGTGTTTCCTGTGAGTGCGCGTTCGGTTGCAGCCAACAGGTATGACAAACCGCCGCAATTAAAATCCGGCATTCACCCGGTATACCCCAAAGAGGCGAAGAAAAAAGGGGTAAAAGGACGAGTCTATATCAAAGTCTATATTGACAAAAACGGGAAAGCCACCCGCACCCTCGTGCTTAAAGGCTTCCCCGAATTGAATCAGGCTGCGATAGATGCCGTAAAAAAAGCTAAATTCAAACCTGCAACCCGTAAGAACAAAAAGGTTGGGGTATGGGTTACGCTCTCCCTCAATTTCAAATAATAGATCCGGAAAGGTTCTGTTATTCACGTTTATTTTCAATTAATTTTATTCATTAAAATATTTACAATTATGAAAAAGTTATTTACAATTCTTGTAATAGGTATGTCCATAAGTATAAGCACTTTCGGACAAGAAATCGAGACCCTCTGGGACATTGACGTTACGACAGCATCAAAATCCGCTGAAAAAATCAGTGATGCTCCCGGGGTAGTAAGCGTTATTACCCGGCAGGAAATAGAGGGTTTCGGAAGTCAAAATCTTTATGATATTCTGAACCGTGCGACCAGTATGTATATGCTCCACGCAGGTACATTTATGTGGAATGTCGGCTCTATCCGGGGTCAAAACATCAGTATGTTGGACAATCACGTTCTCATACTTCTTAACGGAAGACCCTACCGCGACGGGATGTCCGGAGGTTTTAACAATATCACATACCTCTCCTTCCCTATCGAGACCATTGATCATATTGAAATTATCCGGGGACCGGGTTCCGTATTGTACGGTACTAACGCCTATGCAGGCGTAATAAATATCATTACCCGGAAAGCCGAAGATGAATCTTCCTTCGGTGCCGGTATCGGATACGGCTCTTACGAAGCTATCACCGGCTCATTAAACGGGGGAGTACACGTCAATGACGATTTGAATATCAATTTTGGGCTTCACGCTTTCGATGACAAAGGTCCGGAATTTGAGTTTACTGATAGCCCCCTTCAAATGCAGATGGGAGACTCCATCGTTACCATTATGCCCCAAACGGGAAAGGGAAATTTCACAAGGGACAACAAAAGCGTTTTCTTCAATCTTAACTATAAAGATTTTCATTTCAACACCATCTATTCCGATCTCGTTCCATACGGCCTGGCCGCTCCATTTAAATGGGATATGAATACCCAACCTCATGACGGTGCCGGTACAGAGCTAACTTCCTTCAAACGCTACTTCGCAGATTTAGGTTACACCTTAAAATTCAATGATAAATATTCGCTGGATGCTAATTTTACCTACAATCGTTTCTTAGGGCAAGGTTGGGTGAGAGGAGACAATGATCCTAACGCCACCAAAGGGATAACTAATAATCCAATATTGGAAATGACCTTCAACGCAAAACCCAACGACAACTTCAATATTGTATTAGGGGGAGTGTACGATTACAACAAATTTGGAGGATCCTTAGTAACAGAAGGGGAACTCAAAAAAATAGGACTTTACGCACAAGCGGACTACCGGATTAAAAAAGTAAAATTTATTGCCGGAGCGCAATTGAATAAGGTAAGTGGTATTGATGCCGATGTCTCACCAAGATTGGGTATCGTCGCCAACTTCAACGACAATTGGGGGATCAAAGCGCTATACAGTACGGCTTTCAGAAATGCCTATCCGATGGAAAGTTATGTAAATCATCCATCTTTTACCGGTAATCCGAACTTAAAGCCGGAACTTATCGGAACTTTTGACGGACAACTCTTTTTCCAAAATGATGCAGCGCAAGCTTCATTGACGATATTTAAAAGTCACCTCTCCCAACTCATCAACCGGGTACCGAATCCGGATGCTCCGGGCAAACTTAAATATGATAACGTTGGAACTTTTGACTTCTCGGGAGTAGAGTTTGAAGGCAAATATGCCATGTCGGATAAACTTTCCCTTTTTGCCTCTCTGACCTATCAAAGCAATGTCAAAAATGACACTTTAAGTGATGCTGCCTATTGGCCCAAAACTTTAGCCAAGGGAGGTTTGCTTTATACCGGTAATTATTGGGACTTTGGAATATGGGACAGCTATTTCGGAGAACCGACCCAATTAGCCCACCCCATCGTTAGAAGCAACCCAAAAGCGGAAGCCTTCAACGACCTCTCTGCAAATATTACATTTAAGCTATCCAAGTTGATGAGCGAGAAAATGAAATTTAAAATTTTCTTCTCCATCTACGGGGACAATCTGTTGAATACCGACCCTTCCTGGTATCCCGAATTTTCACTCGGCACCGTCAATAGTATGCCGTTGCATCCGGGACGCTCCATTAATGGAAAAATCAGCGTACAATTCTAAGACTATCTTTGTTAGCTTATTTCAAAAGCCACATCCGTAGGGGATGTGGCTTTTGTTTTTGGGAATAAACATCTTCCGTCTAACGAAACCAGGATTTCACCACCCCGACAAAACGGTCGGCAATCAAATCTCGCATCTGAAAAACGACTATGCCCAAATCTTTTGCCCGTTTCATTAACACTTTGTTATCGTGTTCGGCACGCCCGGCAATATCAAAAGTCGTGAAATACAGCCCCTTAGATTGTAAGCCGAACTCATCGTCCAGCGCTGCTAATTTGTACAGATCATGCTCTATCTTCGCTTTAAGGTTTCCTTTTCCGAAATAGGCTTTGCACTCGACTACATAAATACGGTCGTGCTTCACAAACATCACATCGTATTCATTGTTGGTGTACTGATTTTCAATCTTTACTTTCATCGCAATCTGGGAGTCGGGCAATTCCAAATGCTTTTTCAACACGCCGTAAGTATATTCTTCAAACCAACCACCGGAATAATATTCTTTATCCTCATTGCGGGAATAGCGATTTGCATATTTCACGTCCGGCACACGATTGATATTGCCGTCAAATTTGATATACTGTTCCATTAGCCGCTTGGACTCGACAAAAGAGCGCATTTCGCGTTCGGACTCAAAAATTTTCAAGCCATGTGAACGGACATATTCCTGCAAGGTCAATTCCTCCCGGAGGGGAATGATCTCATTTTCGTTTCCCAATTGCACCATATACCGTTTATTGTCGGGCAAAAAGAATATTTTGGCATTAAATTTCTTAAAATAATTGGCGGTAAAAATAGACATCAGTTTATTCCCTCCGGAAATATTCACATAATAAGTATCTTCTCCGGACAGATTCCGGGCATCCAGGACTTCGGTCTGTTTCCGGATATTATTGCGACTGATGATTATCTTCTCTATCTTGGATTCGTCCAGGTCAAGACTGTCCACAATCCAACGGGAAGGACCGTAAGTGGAGCGTTCCCACTTCGCAGAAGTCAAAAACAACAATCTATCATACTGACCTCTAAAATGTTTTATAAACTGCACATTATGCGTAGTTCTCTTCCCAATCAAACAAACCAATACCTTTGCCATTTCTATTCTTCTGTTTTTTGCTTCACCTTTTTCAGACATACCAGTTCCAGCATAACCGGACTGGCTTTTTTCACGATAATCGTAAAGTCCTCGACCGACAGACTTTCCCCTTCGGTCGGGATTCGTTCAAAGTGAGATATTATAAAACCTCCCAAAGTCTCATAAGCCTCGGATTCCGGAATATCCAATTTATATTTCTCATTCAGATAATCAATTTCATGCCGGGTAGAAAGGAGGTAGCAATCTTTTTCGACATCATACTCTTCCACAAGACTTTCATCATCAAATTCGTCTTCTATTTCTCCGAATATTTCTTCGATGATATCCTCTATGGTAACAATGCCCGAAGTTCCGCCCCACTCGTCCACCACCACGGCTATGCTCTGTCCTTTCCGGATAAGCCGCCTCAAAACTTCCTTCGCCAAAATAGTTTCGGGATAAAAATCAATCTCTCTGATAATATCGGTGATTTTTTCCGGACGTTTAAACATATCCGACGCATGACAATAGCCTATAATTTCGTCAATATCTTCGCGATAAACGGGAATCCTCGAATAGCCGGATTCTACAAATTTGTTGCGCAAAACCTCGACATCTTCATGCTCTTCCACAGCTATCACCTCCGGACGGGGCACGATACATTCCCGCAATTTGACATCTCTGAAATCAATAGCGTTTTTCATAAATTGGGTTTCCACCACGCTTCCCTCTTCCTGTTCTTCCTCATCTTGTTGTGAAAAATCATCAATATACATATCCAAATCCATCGGCGTGAAAGTATAGGAATCCTCTTCCATTTTCAAATGAAACACATGTTTCAATATGAAACGTGAAGAGCTGATAAACAGATAGATGACCGGATAAAAAATGATATAGAAAATATTTAGAGGAACCGCAAAAACGCGCAGTATCCCATTCGGATTGATACGGAAAAGCATTTTGGGAATAAACTCGGCGGTAATCAATATCACCAGCGTTGCTATCAAGGTCTGAACGAAAAGCACCGAATAGCGTCCCCCATAGACTCCCAAAAAAGATTGAATATAAGGACTAATTAATTTTGCCATGGCGATGCCATAAAGAACCAATGCAAAATTATTGCCCAACAAAAGGGTACTCAGAAATTTGGAAGGGTTCTTCACAAATCCGGCTAAAATCTTACCGGAACGCAAGCCCTTTTTCTTGTCCACTTCAATTTGCAATTTATTGGCACTGACAAAAGCAATCTCCATTCCGGAGAAAAAAGCCGAGAGTATCAGTGTTATAATAATAATCGTAAGAGGTTCCATAAAGATTACAATTTATCTTTTTGCATATAAATATCCGCCGAAGATTTTTTGATAACATAATATTCCATATTCTCGTCAGCTATCAGCGTATCTCCATAGATAATATCGTTTCCTTTGACATATTTGAAAGGCACGAAAGAATAAATCTTTTTTTCCTTTTTGTTCCAAATCAAATGTTCGGTATATAGCCCCTCCCCTTTGGTCTTTTTGCGGAATATCACCTTCCCTTTGGCTTCAAAGATTTTGCGGTGTTGGTCATCTTTTCCGTAATCTGCCGATATCAGGCTTTCCAAGTTTTCATTCTCATCAAAAAATCTCATTTCAAACCCCCGGGGGAAAATACTTATAGAAGCGGTATCGTTTTCTTCCCGTATCATTTCGGGAGCTACCAAAGTAGCCGTCAGCTTACCGTTTTGGGAAATCTTCATCACAATTCCCTTGGCAAAATCACCCGGGAGGGTATCCATACGGGTCAGGCGATTGATTTGTTTTATGTCATTCTTGCAGGCAGAAAAAAGCATCACCGGAAGCAGTATTCCGGCAATGCTTTTCAGAAAAATTCGCCAATGCGATATATGATGTTCGTCACTTTCCACCTTTTGTCAAAATCTTAATCCGAAGTCCTAACGGTAGTCATCTCATTGATCCAGCAACCGATTTTGACCTTAGAGCCTTTTTTCAAACCGTAGAAAAATACTTTTTCCGTATTGGGGAAATGCGGTCTCAATCCCCGGATCTTAGAGTTTGCCAATTCCGCTACGGAAGGGTCGACCGATTTGGCTTTTACATATTGGTCCACTGCTACCCAGTAAATAGCATTGGGAGGCAACTTTTTATCTTTACAATTGCCTTTTGAACTGGCATAGACATCGCCGATGATGATATAAGCTTTTCCGTTTTTAGGATTGATACTCAACACCTTGCGGGCATAAGTACGGGCAGCGGAATATTGCTTCAACTGAGACGATGCAGCCGCCAACATCAGATAGGAGGACTCTTTGTCCGCATCATTATCAAATAAGGAGACCGCTTGTTTGAAATATTTGATAGCCGCATTATAATCTTTCTTTTTGCTCATCATCATTTTACCCATCAAATAAGCCGTCTTGGCAGAAGGCTCAAGGGCGTTCAGTTTTTCGGTAGCGGCAAAGAAAAGCGGAGAGTCCGTACAGTCTTTCTTATCCAATGTACGGGTAATCTTTTTCAACAGATCCACGTCATCGGGATGTGCATCAAATTTCTTTTGAAACATCGGAATCAACACATCACAGGTGCCCCAAGGTTGGAATGACAATTCCAGATTGGCTTTGGTGGATTCCCAGATAGCTTTCTTCTTGGGTTTGCTTTCCAATTTAGTGATATTTGCATCACAAATCTTCATTGCTTTTTCAAAAATGCCAACCAATTCGGAGACATCCAATTTTTGTGCTTCAACCAATTTTTCCGCCGTGCGGAAATAATAAACCAATGCCGAACTGGTAGAATTATCACCACGCAGTGCCACGGCTTCTTTCAGTATATTGTACACCTTTTCATAAGCCGAAGGGCGGTATTTATACAAATCCACACCTTTCTTATCCAAGATTTTACCCCTTTTTCCGAAATATTTTATGCGGTTGTCATAAAGCATCATCAACGAATCGATATATGCGTTCTTAATAGCCTTATCCTTAGCATTTTTTATAAAATAATTCTTATAAATCTTTTCCCCGTGAATATATAAGTTTTTGGTACTGCGGGGGCAATTTTTATAGGCAGAACGCCAAGGACCGACGATATCGTTAATGACTTCCCCTTTATATTTGGCTTTTTTCCATTGTTTATAAAACTCGGCATATATGGAAATGTCTTTAATACACCGGACACTATCCTTTCCGTATTTGGGGATGGAAGTATCTTGCGCACTCAACTTTGTTGAAATTTGAACCAACATCAAAGACAGCAACACACCTAAACCAATAACAAAACTTCTTTTTTTCATCC
>WFZU01000166.1 GCA_015489405.1 Bacteroidales bacterium | reverse complement strand
CCATTCCATATCCGGTAATCGTACGCTTGTCCGGATGGTCTATCGGGATAGAAGGCTTGTCGTTGGTCCATAGGTAGCTGGTGCCTCCGGGACCTGCATCAAGAGTAATATGTGTCCCGAATTCCAAGGTCGTATCTCCCACGAGATAGAGTTCCGGATGCGGCTTGTCCAGTACACTCATCACGACTGTATCAATACTCGAACATCTCGTACTAGTATCGGTAATCTGTAACCAAACATTCTCATTGTTGTAGCTCAACTCGGTTATTAAAGTTGAGTCGGTATTTCCATTAAACCACTCATAGGTATATGGAAGATTGTCAGGTGTAATCACCGGATGAACGGTATCTCCTTCACAATAAGGACCGGGAAACAAACTTACTTGGGGATCGATAGCATTGAGTACGGTCAAAGTATCCCAGAAGTCACATACCCCGTTATATTTCAAATTGAGTACGTAGATACCGGGTGAAGTAATCGTATCGATATTTCCCCCTTGGGTAAAGTTACTTTCTCCAATCTCTTTCCAGAAGAATAAGGTGTTTTCATCGGTATTAAAATCTTCCGTATCCACGAAAAGACTGTCTCCACCACAAATATAAGCCGTGTCGTGAGGGAAACCGTAGATATAGCCTTCTCCATCTTCAAATATCCAACCGGGACTCGGGTTTTGTTCCGTACTATTCGACCCGGCATAAAAAGTAGCGCCGCCGGTGGCTTCCAGAGCATTCAGCTCCAGAAAGTCGCAAACAACGACTCCGGTATCCTTGCTAATCTGAGCTGTGTACAGGCTGTTTTCGGAAGTGAGCGTCATCGAAAAACAGTTATTGCCCCTGGCTAGCAGTTGGTCATGAATAACCTGCGCTTTATTGGGCTGAAAATAATAGGTAGCTCCGAAGCCGGGTTTGAGAATCAGCGTGTCAAATTCGTTCTCCCCTTGAAAATGGGAGTCATTGTTAAAATAGCCGTAATGGATGCTGTTGAGTCCCGAAATATAGTTCCCGTATCCGTACATAATAGCTTCATCTATCAGATGTACTCCATTGATTTGGGAAAAATTGGCAGAATCAATGCTATAGACCTGGTGGGTAGTTGAACTGTTCTCCAATTTACAACTGGATGAATTAAATGATAGTCTTCCGGTAATATTAATATATCCGTTTTCATGCTTAACTTCGCAATTGGCAGCATTAAAATTGACATCGTGATATCGGATGTGATTATCTTTGTTTTCAATGACTTCGAGAGGCATTTCGCAAGCAACATCATAAAATTCGATATCGGTGGAAATGTCATTTGTATTATAATTCATGACAATACCTCCGGTTCCTTCTACGGAGAGAAGAGAACTATCGGCAGAGAAAGTAAGATTGAGGTGGTTTGCCATCCATGTCGTATCATTGCCTCCGGTTAAACTGAATTTCGAGTGATCCATGGTAAGTTTCCTCTCCGTATCAAAATCAGAGTAGAAAAAGTTGGTAGAAACATTTTGGGAATTTGTGTTTAAATCGCCGTTTTCAAGAGTGAGTACAGCATCATAGTCGGGTTCTCCACTATCTATCGTAAGACTATCTCCCAGCTTCCAATGGTCATCTAATCCGTTAAAAGTAACATCGTTTACCAAAGTCTGTCCACGGGTCTCTATCGAATCTATTCCGGAGTTTCCTCCGCCAAATTCGCTGAAAATGATTTTTCCCTTGAACTGATAATTCATGGTAGGGCTGAAATGCAGGGAACCGTAGATATTCAGGTCTGAAGTCTCTTCCCCCAAAAATGTGGGTTCGTCCGTATCAGGATGAATCCAAAACATGCTATGACAAAGGGCATGAGTAATATCCACCGTAACAACATCGGTGGGGAGATTGAAAGAATTTTCATCAAAATAGACGTCATTCATTTCGCGGGGGATACATGCGTCCGCATTGGGTGGACCACCGCTTTCGTAAGACCAATGAAGCGGGTCGCTCCAAACGCCCGTACCGTTAATCCAATAAAAGTCTTGAGACGTATTTCCTTCAAAATTCCAATTGGTATTGTTGGCAATATCTATGCTGGAATATGCCGTGTATGTATTCCCGTTATAGGGAACCGCATTCATATCAGTCAAGGAAGAATAATATATCTCTACCGGGTCATATTCCGCTAAAAGATTCGCTTGGTGTCCCAGGGTAGAAGCCTCAAACAGGATCGGCTCGGTACATCCGCCGGAGGCGTATAAATGCTCATGTATGGTCTGCACCGAATCGGATTGAAGCGTATATTTTTTCCCGGGAGATAGCCATAGACGATTAAACTGATTGTTGCCCATTAGGCTTGCATCCTCCTCTAATATTCCTTTATTTACCATATTGCCAATGTCCAGCGTAGCCAATGCATCGGGGTGAAAATGGAGGGAGTCAACTTCGTTCCAACCCATAACAACGCCCGGTTGAAAGAAATGAGCTTGATGAATGAAGTGCCCTCCGATAATGGTGTCATTGGAACTCTCCGCCCAAAAGACATTGATGGTGTCATTGTTTTTTAAGGCACAGAAATCGGCTCCTTCGATAAAGTTAAGTGTATCAATATTAGCCATGCCGACGACCATTCCTTTTAACGCATTTTGCTTAAAAGTAACTACATTGTATTTGCAATATCCACCACTGTTGAGCATGGAAACCATTTGAAGAAATTCAATGTTGTGGTACACGATACTGTCTTGTACTCCAATGGTGGATATGTTCCCCATCATAGGTACGGGGGGAGGTCCCCACGGGTCGGAAGTAATGGTAGAAGTGCCGGACTCAAAGGTCATATTTTTTGCATTCAATATCCAATTGTCTCCCATAAAACCATGTGTAAAGATGTGGGATTTCCCCAGTATCAAGTGCCTGGGCATAGTATCGGTGGCAGCAAAGATGAAAAATTCTCTTGTAGTATCATCGGGATAGTTTAATTCGTCATATAAATTCAGGGTGCCGAAAAGGTGATAAACGGTATCCGACAAAACGTTGAACGGTCCCGAAACTTGCCACTTCCCCTCATTTCCTTCAAAGGTAACCCTGTTAAAGAAGTCAAAGTCTCCGGTATATACATTTTCGTAGGTAAGGTCATGATCGGATTCAAAGAATGTTTGTCCGGAAAAATCCGTGTTTTCCATGTCCGGTAGAAGTTGCAAACTGCCCCAAATCATCAAATTATTGGCTGCACCTCCCTGGATTGTACCTCCGTTTGTAAGAGAAGGATCGTAGATTAAGTCTTTACATTGCGCATAGCGAACATCAAGGTTGATTGTGCCGTTTTCTATTCCCGAATTTGCGTCAACATGTACATTGTCCACCGGCGTCGGAGGGCATCTGTTTTCGGTTACCCCGGAAGTATAGGACCAATGATAATTGTCGCTCCAGTTTCCCGTCCCGTTGACCCAATACATTTCTTTGCCAACCAATTCATCAACGAAAGTTATATTTTGATTATTCCCCAAATCTTTTCCGTCTGTAACGGTCATAGGATTACCTTCATTCCAAATATCCCGTACTGCCAACAAAGAAGTGTTATAGGCTCCGCCTAAATAATTGAGGTATGCGGGGGTCGTTTGATGGTTGGAAGTCAGCAAAACAATTCCTGCATTGCAATCTCCTTCAATTTCAATATTATGTATTTTTTGTGAAAAAGTATGGGTCGTATTGGAGCCCATGTCGAGTGAATCGGATCCCAACTTATACCAGCAACCGCTGGTAAGATGAAGATTGTATATTTCATTGTTTTTAAGGAACTCTCCATCCGATTCGAAAAATAGATTCTGTCCCGTATTTTCTCCGGTTAATATCCCAATAGTTTGAAATAGCGCATAATTGATAGCGTTATTGCCGGATACTACTCCCTTGTTTCCATCCGTGGGAGTGCCTGTTAGCATAAAAAGGGAATCCACACTGTTGTCCTCACCCTCCATAGTGCCGGGTAAAAATAAAGATTTGTAATAAATGGAACCCAACAGGTGGTCGTGCCCGGCAATTCTTCCCGTTCCCTCCAGTTCCCCGTAATAGATGGTGTCAAATTGCCCGATAATGGTGGATGTGTTAGGTCCTGCATGAAGGATAACCGAATCGATTTTAAAGGTGCCCCATAGATTCTCCTGATCCGAACCTTTCACTTTCCCGTCATATTTGGTTTCTATCTTATGAAAGATCGTGTGGATATTCGTATTTTTGACGATAGCGGCAGTATCAAAAAGATAAGCCGAATTGTAAGTTAGAGGTCCTCCATTGGTGTTTTTTAATTCCTTTTGTACATAGATTTTCGAATTTTCCGAAAGCAAATTCAGGTTTTCTCCATTGACTGCCCAGGCTCCTTTGAAGACAAAAATAGAGTCGGAATTTCGAATGTCAATGGTACGCTGATTCCCTTCGGAGGAAGCGAAGCCTTCACATACTAATTTTTTTCCGTTGGTACGAAAAGTACCTTTTTTGATATTGATAACAGGGTTCGGCGGTTTATTGTCTTTGGGAGAATAAAAGTATGCTATCCAACCGGTTGTATCGCAGGCAATAAAGTCGTCCTGCAATATCCATTCTCCGGTACCATCAAACAGGACATTGTTCAATATGAGATTGTCGTACGTGGCAATTGTATTGTTTGGTTCGGAGGAGCTAAACTTTAATTTCCCGAGATATTGCCAATTGGTCAGTCCGGACAGCATAAAAGATCCTGCAATATTAATTTCCGTTGTGTCAGCTCCTCCGGCGATGGTGAAAGAGTGGGTACTATTCAGGCAAGAGAAATTTTTGCATGTTGCATTGTTGTTCACAACAAAAACCGTGTCCCCGCTTCCGGGAAATGAACTGTCATTAAAAATAACATTGTCTTGACTGCCGGGAATATCGTTCGGGGTGGAACCATTGTCCAATTGCCAGTGGGTTAGATCTGACCAGGCTCCTTGTCCACCCACCCAATGATAATTCTCTTGAGAAAAAGCAGTAGTTATCAGTAGTAAGAAGAAGAATGTTACAGGATATTTCAGATGTTGCATATTAATTTGAATTTAGAATGGTTAGACTGCCTTTGAAAATCTTTTTCAAACCTCCGCTGTATGTGGCTTCCAAGACCCAATAATAGGTTCCGTCGGCTACTTTATGCCCAAGGGCATCCGTGCCGTCCCAGCCTTCCGGGAAGTTAGTAGATTCCCAAACTTTTTCTCCCCAACGGTTGAAAACAATGATCGTATGCTCTTTGATTCCCGACCAACGTTTGGGTTTGAAGACGTCATTGTGTCCATCGCCGTTCGGGGTTAGCAGGATAGGTACCGGACTGCTTGCCGCTTCCACGATAACCGTGTCGGTATTGTAACATTTTCCGTCGTACACTTCCACGTAATAGATACTGTCATTGATGGCGGATTCGAATGTTACATTATAGGTCGATTGAGAACTTCCGTCTTGCCACGTATATGAAACGAAGCCGTCTCCGGCATCCAATTGCACATTGTCGGTTTCTTCGGTTAGCAGATAGTGGTCTCCGATTTCCACTTCCGGAAGGGGATTCACATTCACATCTATCGTATCGGAAGCATAACCACATACATTGCCAACGCGCACCCAATATTTTCCGGCTTTGGTAACGAAAAATTCATTTGTGCCGGGCTCATCATTCCAATAATACTCAAAACTTGGGTCACTATCCACGCTCAATTTCAATGTGTCTCCTTCGCATATATCGGTATCCGGCAGGTCGGCACTTGCAATGGGGAGTTCTTTGACAAAAATGTCATCGCTTGAATTACATTCAATATCATTCAGCCCGGCGGAGACAGTATAAGTCCCTTCCTCATTCACATACAGGGAATTGTTTGTTCCCAATATCTCGGGGTTGTTATCTTTGGTCCATTCAAAGAAATCAAAATCGGAACCGCAAGCGATTTGAATGGAATCTCCTTGACAGAAAGAAGTATCCGGTCCGAGTTGTACCGCTTGTCCGACTCTCACATATACTTCGTCCGTACCTTCACAATTGTTGAAGTCCGTAACCGTAACGGAATAATAGCCCGTTTCATAAACTTGAAATGTAGGGGAGGTCTCTCCGTTTTGCCAGACCACTGTTTGGAAATTGCCGGGGTCCAAAACGTAACTGCCGGCAGTATAGCAAACAGTCGTGTCCGGTCCCAAATCGGGATTTGTTTCCGGATAATAGTTGATAACGACCTCGTCGGAAGCCCATCCGCAACCACCCAACACATTGACTGAATACGTACCCGCTTGGGTTACGGTATACGTTGGAGAGGTGCTCCCGTCTTGCCATACATATTCATTGTACATACCCGGATCCAAAATGACCTCCGTACCACTACACACGGTTTGGTCCGGTCCGAGGTCAACTGTCGTTTCATCTTCAAAAGTAACGTTAATCGTGTCCGATGCGGCGCAGCCGATGTCATTGGTTACGTAAACCCAGTAGGTTCCACTCTGGTCAACTTCCAGGTTGCTTCCGGTCGAACCGTCTTGCCATTCGTAAGAGGCCATTCCTCCCGGGGCTTGCAAGGTGAGTATGTTGCCGGCACACAGCACCGTATCACTCCCTAAATCAATATCTATGGGCGGGGCAAAATTGACTACAATCTCATCGGTAGCCGAACAACCACCTTCGGTCGTTACTTGCACCCAATAAGTGCCGGCTTCCGTAACAGTAATCGTTTGTCCGGTGCTGTTATCGCTCCAGAAATAAGAACTAAATCCGGGACCTGCATCCAATACCAATTCTTCGCCTCCGCAGATCGTCGTGTCATTCCCCAAATTTATTTCAGGGACGGGAAGGACTTGGACAAATACCGAATCTATCGTATCACTGCCGCACATATCCGAGACGTTGAAATAATACCAAGTGTCTTCTTCGGGGGAAACAGTGATAGTCGAGGTAGTGTCTCCGGGCTCTCCGGTGGACCAATTAATCGTATAGGGCTCTATGCCGCCGGACGTATTTACAAAGATGTCTGTACTCTGCCCTTCGCAGATGGAAATTTCTCCCAAAGATTCGGTTTCTAATTCCAAATAGTCATTGATGAGAAACATCACGGTGTCGTATCGGACGTTACAACCCAAGTTGTTTTCTACGATAATAGTAATATCCTCCGTTCCTTCGGTGATAAAATCAGCGATGGGCACTACGTGAATGGAAACGGTGTCTTCCCCTTCTTGAAACTCTACAAAGTTGTCAATAGGTTCATAATCAACCCCATTGATAGCTGTGCCGGTAATTGTATAGTTTACCGTAACCGGTGCATAGCTGCTGTTGGGCAAATGAAATACAATGTCTGCTTCTACGCAGCCTTCTACCATATTATCTGCTACTCCCTCAGGAATAGGGTCTGCTTCCACATCTATCTTCGGACTCTCAAAACTGTTTTCTTTCAAGAAAATGCCTGAGTCATAAATGCCGTCTCCCGAATCTGCTACTCCCATTTTGATATGGTATTCTTCACAAGGTACCACTTTGACAAAGGCTGTCAGGACTACTGTAAATCCATCATACTCCAAGGTTTGTCCTCCTCCATTATCATGATAATAAGCACAATTAGTACAAGGACCGTTGTTGGAAGTTCCGTTATTCACCGAGTTGATGGCGACCGGCTCGGTCGTGCCGGGAATGAGGGCGATATTTTCGTCGCTATACATTCCTCCGTCCGGATTGGGGCCGGTTACGAAAAAACCAAATACATCATTGTATTGCGAATCGACCCATTCATTATACTCCTCAGAACCAAAAACATATTGAAACCGCAAGGTATCCGATTCGGGGATAAAGTCAAATTCCAAAATCGAGGCATCATAAGTGCCTACTCCGGAAAGTCCGGATAAACTTCCGTCTCCGGGTTCACCGTTATTAGTGGACATATTTTCAACAGAATTAGGACCGGGAATGGTATAGCCCGAACCGCAAGTCAGAAAAATACCTGCATCGATACCCAGAGAGGTACTCGATCCATTGGAAAATAAACCATGCATAACATCTACTCCATTCACTTGGGCATTGGAAAATACGATGCCGTCTCCTACAATATTCTCGACCATTTCATCGGCAGTAGAACCGGTAATAATAGAAATTTGAGATCTTACTTGTTGAAATCCCAAAATCATAAAAAGGGTAAGTCCGAAAAGTGTAATTTTTTTCATAAAATACATATTCTTGTTTGTATAATTCTCTTATAGTACAACTT
>WFZU01000165.1 GCA_015489405.1 Bacteroidales bacterium | reverse complement strand
ATTCTGATCTTGTAGTACCCTTGGTAAAAGCTGTACAAGAGCAACAAGAGATCATCAAACAAATGAAAAAAGAGTTGGATGATTTGCGTGAATGGAAAGCAAGTATGGAACAAACTACGGGAAAAAAATAAGGCTTTTTTTGACCCGTTAACACGAGGAAACTTTATTTTATAATTGTACGCTACCCCGCATTCTATGCAGGGTAGCGTTTTTTTTGTATATTGCTATCGCATTACCAACTTTTTAAAATCTATGCCGTGAAATTTTTTTACCTTTGCGCACAAATTAAAAAGGTGTAATATGAAATATACTATTAATTTGTACATCAATATTTTTGTGAGCGTGTCTTTACTGTTTTTGTCTTGCAAATCTACCCGCATTATAGAGTTGCGCACTCTGCAAGATGTTGATGTTAAGTTGGTTACATTTCACCATTTTGAGAAAGATACCATGGATATAGGTCTGGTCAAGCCGGAACTTAAAGAAAAAATTCCCATGGACTACAAAGGTTTTGCTCTTATGTTGCTGAATGATAAATATCCCTATCCGCTTTTACTGGGGAAAGATGCGATAAAAGTGCAAATAGAAAGTGTGGAGGAGAGTCCCGTATTTGAACATTGTCCCGAAAACCAATTTTTTTATGATTATTTTGGAAAATACAATCGTTTGGGAAGCCGGATATATCAACTGCATGAAGCGGAAAATACTTTGGGCGAAAAGGACCCTTTCATTAAAGATATTGATGAACGCTTGGAAGAAATAGAGAACGAAAAGAATAATATGAGAGAAAGTTTGCCCAATGCATCTTTCCCGTTGGCAAGTGCGGTTCTTATGGAAAAACAATTGGAAGAAAAAAGCTATGCTATCACTACTTTGGATGAATTGCATGAAATGCAGCGACGTTTTATTGATTTTGCCAAAAAGAATTATCTGTATCTACAACACAGCGACCGTTTGACGGCATTGATTAATCAGTCTTATATGATGTTGGAGTATGTGGACTATTTTTCGGCAATAGATGAGGAAATACAAGATAAAAAGTTACGTTTGCAGAAGGCGAATCAATTGTTCGGGGATGAGGTGAGGCAGCAGACACAAATGTGGCTGGATTCCCTACATGATTTCCTGCCCGGGAATACGGTGCTTTCAGCTTGCGTAAATGCATACTACAACAGGGGAATGCTTGGTAAAGCCTTTGAAATCGTAAGACAATTTCAGGATAAGGCTGTTTGTGAAGGTGGACAGGAACAATTGCCTCTCCCTCTGCCGGAAGATTTTGATATCGTAAAGGGGGATGGGCTTACGAGTTTGAAAACAAAGGCTCTGCGTTCGGACAAATTTTTAATTGTGGTGGACGATGATTGCATATTTTCAAAGATTTTTGCGATAATGAAAGCCCGGGAACTTGAAAAGGACAGCCGTCCGGTGATAATTTTTCCCAAGGGTAAATTGACAGGGAATATGTTGGCTATGAATAAACTTTGTGTGAAAGATTTGTATTTCATCAAAGACAAAACTCCTTTCCATATTCCGGATGAGCAATCTCTTTCCGCCCCCTCATTATATTTGTTGGATGCTAATAATAACTTGAAAAAATAATATCCGATGAAACAGATTATATATACTATTGTCTTATTGTTTTCATTGCAATTGCTTTACTCCCAGTCTGTTCAAGTCTCTTTGAAAGGGGATTGGGAAGATGGCTTGAAAATGAAATTATATGGATATTACGGTGTTGAGAAATATTTGATGGATAGCTCGGCTACCTTTTCCCTGAAGGTTAATATTCCGGATTCGCTCCGGAGGGCAGTTTTTGAATTGTATATTTTTAAGGGGAAATCCAGGCTATACAGTCGTCCGCTTCTCTATAACGGTAGGCCGGTGGTCTTGGAACTTTACTTGCAAGACGATCGTTTGGATGTTCGTTGGCGACAGTCCGGATTAAACTCGCTTTTTGAAAAATACGAAAATGAAAAAGATTCTCTTGAAAACCGCTTGCAGGTACTGCTGGGACTATATAATACCGCTCCGGATACGACCTCTTCGTTTTACGGGAAACTATATAATGAGATTGTGAGAAATGGCAAAGACTTGGAAAATTTATTCTTGGATTTCTGGGGAGAACATAAAGGAGATGTTTTGGGAGACTATATCCGGAATGATTATTACGATTTACCTGATTTTAGCAAGGGCAATCTTGCGGAGTTTATGAAGGTGCATTATTTTGATTATTTCGACCCTTTGGATACCCTGGTTGTGCATAGTCCTCTGTTTCGCTCCAAATTGGAGGATTATCTTGGATTGGCAGAAGGTCTTGCCGCGCAGAAAGACGGAGAAATTAATCAAGAGATATTGATGAGTGCCTTGGATGATTATTTGAACCTCACGGCGGGAAATGATGCAATACAGGCAGCGACTTTACAAGCTCTGTGGCAAAAATATCATTATAAATCGATGGATGGGATAACTAAATATCTTGATGAGGAGTGGATTTCGACACAGTGTCATGCTGAAAATGATGCCACTTTGCAAGAGCGTTTGGAAAGCTACAAAAGGCTCAAAAAAGGGAATAAAGCTCCTGATTTTGAGTTTCAAGCAATGAGGCTGAATAAGGAAGGCACCTATCATTTGGCAGATTTTAAAGGAAAGAGAATTGTCTTGGTCTTTTGGGCGAGCTGGTGTCCTCATTGTGAACAAATGTTGCCGGTAGTCAAGAAATATACGGACAAACTCGAGAATACGGTAGTCGTTGCCGTTGGACTTGATGACAACCGGAAGCCCTGGTTGACTGCCATACAACGCTACCCGGGTTGGTATCATATTCAAGCGAAAGAGAAATGGGAGAGCCCTTGGGCAAAAGCCTATTCCATCTATGCAACGCCAACTTTTTATGTCATTGATGCAGCGGGGAGACTGCTTGGAAAGGCAAACAACGAAAGTGAGCTCCGGAAATTGACGGCGCATTAAGACCGGGCTTTGGTCCCTTCGGTACAATTTTGACAAATATCAATGGATTGCCGGTCGGTGAAAACCTTTTTGCGGAAGTTCTTATATTGCTTGTTCTCCCATATTTGAGGAAACCCGTCCTTTAAGAGGGAGCCCATGGTATAGTGAGCGTCTTTGTCAAAACAGCAAGGAACTACTTGGGCATCCCACGTAAGAACGCAGCTTGCCCACATTCGCCAACATCTGTTAAGCATTTTGTTTTTCATCTCATAAGTGCCGTCAGCCAAACGATGATAACGGGAATATTTCTCATTCTTTGGGATAAGCGGACTCCCTTTCCTGTAATCGTATATTTGTGCCGACTTCAATTCAATTCTGTCAACTCCTAATTCGCTTGCAAGCCTTTTGACCTCCGGAATCTGATGTTCATTGGTCCCGAAAACAATAAACTGCAAGATGATATAGGGTTTGGGGGATTTTTTTTCTTTTTTTATTCTTACCAGGGTTTCTATTCCTTTTTTTACGCTTTGCAAATTTCCGCCGACGCGGTATTTTTCATATGTTTTCTGATCAACTCCATCTACCGAAATGATTAATCTGTCCAAGCCAGCATCGATGGTTTTGCGGGCATTCTCTTCTGTCAGATAGTGCCCGTTGGTCGAGGTAGCGGTATAAATGCGGTGTTTTTTTGCAATCCGGATAAAATCAAAAAAGTATTTATTGAGGTAGGGTTCCCCTTGGAAATAAAGAATCATATAAAGCAGATGCGTGTGCATTTCCCGGATAATATGCCGGTAAGTTTCAACGTCAAGATTGCCGGTTTTGCGGCTAAATTGTCTTTGACCGCTGGGGCATTCAAGGCAATGCAGGTTGCAATGGGTGGTCGGCTCGACCGAAATGCTGTAAGGCATTCCCCAAGGCTGCATGTCTTTTTTCAAGATATTTATGACATAACTCATTCGCAGCAAGAGGAGATTCCAAAGCCGTCTTAACGTGATGGCAGCGAGGAGATTAAGGCTGTCTTGTATGCGTGCTTTTATCAAATTTATTTATTTTTTACCAACAATTTAGGTTCCATCATTTCCATAATGGAATATTTTACCCCTTCCCGTCCCAAACCGGAATCTTTAATTCCACCGTAAGGCATATGGTCTACACGGAACGTGGGAATATCGTTGATAATTACGCCACCGACTGCTAATTGTTCAAAAGCCCGGTTCATTTCTTCAATGCTATCCGTAAATATTCCGGCTTGCAAGCCGTAACGACTGTCGTTTATCCAGCGGAGAGCCGTGTCAAAATCCGGATATTTTTCGAGCGTAACCACCGGTCCGAAAACTTCCAAGGCACACACTTTCATTTCATTATGTGTTTCGGAAAGTACGGTGGGGGAGTAAAAACCGCCTTCCCGTTTCCCCCCGCAAAGGAGCTTGGCACCTTCGTTAACCGCTTCATTGACCCACTCTTCGACGCGGATGGCATTTTGCTCATCAATCATTGCGGAGACTTCCGTTTGTTCATCCAGCGGGTCTCCGTTTTTCAAGGCTTTCACACGGGAAATGAATTTTTCGGAAAATTCATCGAAAATTTTATGGTGAACATATATCCGCTGTGCGTGAATACACACCTGTCCCGAATAAGCAAAACCGCCTATCAGACATTTTTCGACTGCCAAATCTATATTTGCCGAAGGCGCAATGACAACTCCCGCATTTCCACCGAGCTCGAGCAGGATTTTTTTCTTCCCGCATTCTCGTTTCATTTTCCAACCTACGGCGGGCGAACCGGTAAAACTAAGCAGTTTGAAACGGTCGTCACGTACTAAAATGTTCCCTGTCTCGCGGCTCATCGGAAGGATTGAAACCGCTCCTTTGGGGAGCCTTGTCTGATCTAATAGCTGCGCTAAAAATAAGGTTGAAAGTGGGGTGGACGTAGAGGGTTTGAGAATAATAACATTCCCGGCAGCGATAGCCGGAGCAATTTTGTGCATCGCCAGGTTTAAGGGGAAGTTGAAAGGAGAGATGCCGGCAATGAGTCCAAGCGGGAAATATCTTACGAGTGCTTCTTTCCCTGCACCTTTTCCTGTCCAATCCAAGTCCAGATATTCCTTTGGCAGCCGTTTGCTCTCTTCTGCGGCTATCGTCAGCGTTTGCGTGGCTCTGTCTATTTCGCCCAGTGCGTAGCGAATAGGCTTGGCGGATTCGACAGCCAAAAGTTTTGCAAATTCATCTCTGTTTTGGTGGATTTTCCCGGCAATATCCAGTAATATTTCGTACTTTTCATAGGAAGCCAATCGTTGCATCGCCGGAATCGCTTTTTGTGCTCCGGCGATAGCCTCTTCCAAAACATTTTTATCTGCCAGATAGCTTTTAGCGAAAGCTTTTCCGGTAAAAGGATTAATGATTTGAAACTCACCGGAGGTGGTATGAAATCTGCCGGAATGGTATATTTTATACTCTTTCATTGTAAATGGTGTATTTTTTTCTGAAAATGTATGATTATGTAAATGTGCTAGGGTTGAATCAGTTCTCGGGCAAAGGCATCCAAATCGACCCCGTCAAAATTGCCCGAACTCATCAAAAGGAGGTTGGTATTATGCATATCCAGTTTGCGAAGCATCCGGAACAGCCCGGCAGAATCCGTATATACCTGAATATCCGGATTGGCAAACGCACTGCGGACATCTTCCACGGATAAAGGGGGCAATTTCTTTATTTTCAAGGCATGTTCACTGAAGTATATCACGGGAATATCCACTGCGTCCATGGCTCCCCTGTATTGATCGAGGAATGCCGGATTGAGACTGCTATACGTATGAAGTTCCATGACTCCTACAAGCCTTCTGTCCGGGAACTGTTTTTTTACCGCATCGGTAGTGGCTTTCAGTTTGGAAGGAGAATGGGCAAAATCTTTATAGACGGCGGCGGTCTTATTGCTCGCTAATAGTTGTAGGCGTTTAGATGCTCCGCTAAAATGTTGTATTGCCTCCCAAAAGTTTGTATCGCTGATTCCCAGTTTGTTACATACATAGCTGGCAGCCATTAAATTCATTAGATTGTGTTCACCGAAAATTTTCAAAGGGATATCTCCGTCTTTCGTAGTCAGATAGGTAATTCCGTCAACGATATGGTGTGGCGGAATAGTGTAGGGAATCGTGTGAATATCGGGGCGCGCATGTTCACCGATTTTTTTGACTTCTACATCATTCTCGCAATAGATGAGGGTCCCGTTCCGGGAAATAGAGTCTGCAAAAATGCGGAATTGTTCGATATAGTTGTCAAATGTCGGGAAAACATTCATATGATCCCAGGCGATACCGCTTATTACCGCAATATCCGGTTTGTACAGGTGGAATTTCGGACGCCTGTCAATGGGAGAAGTAAGATATTCGTCTCCTTCCAGTACGATACATGGAGCGTCTTCGCTCAGTCGCACCATTACATCAAAGCCTTCCAATTGCGCACCGACCATAAAATCACATTTTTTGTCCCAATAGTGCAGGGTATGTAGAATCATGGAAGTAATGGTTGTCTTTCCGTGGCTGCCGCCGATGACAATTCTTTTTTTCTTTTTGGATTGCTCGAAAAGAAATTCAGGGTATGAATATATTTTGATACCCAATTCCTTGGCTTTTAGCAGTTCGGGATTGTCTTCTTTGGCGTGCATTCCTAAAATAACTGCGTCCAGATCTTTGGTTATGCGTTCGGGAAACCACCCCTGTTGTCCGGGCAGTAGCCCCCGTTTTAACAAGCGACTGCGGGACGGTTCAAAAATTTCATCATCCGATCCACTGACTTCATATCCTTTTTGGTGGAGTGCGATTGCCAGATTATGCATGGCACTCCCCCCGATTGCAATAAAATGTACTTTCATTATCCGCAAATTTAGGGTGCAAAGTTACGGATTATATGATAAGAAACAATGATTTTGTATTGCTGCCGGACTTTTGTATTTATCAGTCAATTCCCCGGAACAAATGTGCCAAACTGTGAATTAGGGGAGCTTACTTCGCATATAAGGGATTGAATCTTTATTCTATTGAAGTATGTGCTTAATTTCTTCGACACTTTTTCCCGTGATTCCGGCAATCTCACGAATGGACATTCCCTTGCGAAAAAGATTTTTGATGATTTTGATGTTCTGTTCTCTTTCTTCTTGTTCTTTTCTTTTTGCTTCCTGTTCTTTTCTCAACGCTTCTTTCTCCTTTTTTCTGGCTTCCTGTTCTTTTCTTTTCGCTTCTTGCTCTTTCCTTTTCGCTTCTTGCTCTTTCCTTTTTGCTTCTTGCTCTTTTCTTTTCGCTTCTTTGATTTGTTTTAGATATTTTTCTTCCTGTTCGTCAAAGAGCGTGTCGATTTCCTCTTCCGCTTCAAGTTGTCTTCGAAAGACTTCGTCTCTTGCCGCACCTTCGAGATATTTGGCAATATCCTCAAATTCTTCGGGCACGTCTTGCAAGTCCAGAATATAGCGTTCTTCGGTGATCCAGGCTTGATTGAAAAGGGCTAAAAATTTTTCGAGTTTACTTCTTCTTTCTTTCGGCAGTCTCCGGACTTGTATGATATGCGAACGGTGTGTCAGCTGTTCGATAAAGAAACTGTCCACTTTTACAGGTTTTTTGTTGACGGAGTTAATGACGTTTCGTTCGACGGTAACTGCCATATAGGGGAGGTCGTCCAGGTTGTATCCCAAAATATAAATGGTGATGATAGGGTAAGTTGTTTTTACGCTTCGGTTTCCTTTATTTTCAATTTTGTCGGCTTTTGCATAATTCATCCCTAAATAAGACCGAAAGCGCATAATGTCCGTAGGATATTTTGATTTTTGGAGTTCTATCAAAACTTTTTTTCGTTTTCCGCCGGCTTCTTTGATGATAGCGACAAAATCAAGCCTGAAAAGAGTAAAGTTGCGTTTTTCATCCGGCACGACCGTCTCTTGTTGGCTTAATTTTACTTCCAAAACCTCTTGGTCAAGAATGACCGAAAGGACTTTTTTGGAGAGGCGTTCATTCTCCATTAAGTATTTAAATGCTTTGTCGTATAGTGGGTTTACGATTCTCATATTTCCATAAATTTTCTGCAAAGATAACAAATATTATTATACCCTCGAACGGACAAATATTCTTATCATAGGATGCTGTAAGTTTTGGTTTTGGTGAATCTTACTCGTGGAGTATATCGGAGTCGAACCGATGACCTCTTGACTGCCAGTCAAACGCTCTAGCCAACTGAGCTAATACCCCATTATTTAAATGTACTTACGGCTGCAAAATTAATAATCTTTTTACTTTTGCAAATAATTACTTGTTTTTTTTGAACTGAAATTACAGGAACTCTTCTTATTTGATTTTCAGTGAAAAAAGGCGAATTTTTAGATGCGAACTAGAATAACAACAATGAAAAGATTGTTTATAGCGATTAAAGTCCACCCGGACGCTTCTTTTTTGGCTCAATATGAAATCATAAAAGAAAGTCTCCGTGCTAATAAAATAAGTTGGGTGAAGCCGGAAAATTTTCATACTACACTTAAATTTTTGGGGAATGTAAGCACGGATAAAATGGGGGAAATCAAAAATGAATTATCCAAAATTCAAAAACCGGGATACGATATAACGATCCGGGAATTAGGCATATTCGGCAGTCGTTATAAACCGAGAGTCTTGTGGGCAAAGATTGAAGATCAAGATAATACCAAACATTTGGCGCTGGAAATAATTGACAAAATGGAACTGATAGGATTTCCCAAAGACCGTCAAAATGTGGTGCCTCATCTGACTTTGGGAAGAATCCACCGCCTTCACAATACGGCATATTTTCATTCCAAACTTCAACGTGTGAAAAAATCTTTTTTGCTTACTAACCGTATTGATGCGTTCTATCTCTACGAGAGTGTTCCGGTAGGTAGGGGAGTGGAGTACAGGATTTTAGGGAAATATCCGATGCTTTAATTTTCCATTATTTCCGCTTAAGGAGTCCGGATGATACTATGCTGTGAGTTGCCCCCGGTCTTGCTAAAATAATCAATAAGGTAAAGGCTGCTTTTATCCCTTAATGGGACTGTCATCTTCCATATCCTTATCCTTCTTACCGGAGGCTGTATCATTTTTTTGTAAGTTTTGAATAAAATAATAACTCCCTACCAAACCGATGCCGCCAAACAGGCTTACTAACGAAAAATAGGAGGAAAAAGTGTCATCAAATACACCTTCATAGATAAGAATTTTGGTGATGAAAAAACCGAGTCCGACCCCAATCAAAACGAAACCCGATTTGACATTCTTAAAAGTTGGATGTCCGTCTGAATGTTCTTTTCTAGGCTCTACAATTCCTTCATTATCAATACGATCCGGATGAAACCCGTTTTTGATCATTGCTTCTCTTTCTTTTCGCCTGACATTTAAATATACAATATAGCCGACGAGTGCAAAAAAACCGAGTGGGACTAAAATCCCGGGGCTGGTGATTCTTAACATAATATTTCCTTTTTTTTATTTTATCCGTTTGACGGAATTGAGTTGCAAAGGTTACACAAAATGGAAAAATTTTTTTAAGGGAAAAATATTCATCCTTTTTGGTTTATGATTATTTTTACAAAAAAATGTAACCGGAAATTAAAGGTTACGTCATATGCAAGATGAATGTTTTTTCTGACGATACGTATATTGCGAAAGTACTGGGTGGCAATCCGGGTGCTTTTGAACCTATTGTCCGGAAATATCAGGACAGGATATTTTCCTTTGTAATAAGAATTGTAAAATCCGAAGAAGATGCAAAAGATGTAACTCAGGAAGTCTTTTTGAAGGCTTATCGCAAATTGGATACTTTCAACGGGGAAGCAAAGTTCTCTTCTTGGCTCTTTCAGATCGCCTATAATACGGCTATTTCCCAACAACGGATGCAGCAGAAAAATTACCGGATAGAAAGAGATATGGGAAAAATAAACCGGGAGGAAAGAGCTGCGAACCCTATGAAAATAATGCTTCGTGATGAGCGAAAAAGAGCTGTGAATCAGGCAATTGACAGTCTTCCGGAAAACGATGCGGCGATTGTGAGTCTATTCTATAAAGAAGACTTATCCATACAGGAAATTGCCGGGATTATGCAGATGTCGGAGTCTAATATTAAGGTGAAATTGCACCGGATAAGAAAAAAATTGGCGGAGCAATTAAAAAATATACTAACTTTGTAGTGCTATGAAAGAATTACGAGACAGCGAAATTAAAAAACTGATAACAGAAGCCTTTGAGGTCTCTTTGGGAGATGATTTTACGGAATCTGTTATGCAAAAAATAAAGTCGGAGCAAGTTTATAGTCCCAAACCTACTTATGAGTGGTGGTGGAATGGGCTTGCTATCAGTCTTAGTTTTATCGTGCTATTGGCTTATTTTATCCTAAATCCCGAATTATTGGTTCATACCATTCAACGTTTTGAACGCCTTGTTTCTTTTTTGAATATCGGTCTTTCGTCAGGCTCGCTGTCCGTTATTGGAGCTATTCTACTACTATTCGGGATTGATTTTGTAGCCAAAAACCATTTTTACAGGCTTAATTCCTTTTTTATGTTATAGCGGGAGAAATGTCGTTTACTTCTTTGACTTTTCTTTTCCGGTCTTAGCTTTTTTTGAAAAATGATACTTCTTTATGACGGTGTTGTTGAGTTGGTCGCCGGCACTGATGATAAGTTCATTCTTACCTTCCTTTAGATATCTTTCCAAGGGGCAACGGAGTTCTTTGCGTCGGGAGTTATATTCAAGTAGGAGCCAATTGCCATTTAAAAATGCTTGGTAGTCTTTAATGCCGCTCATTGCGTCGTTGAGCCGGAAACGCAGTACGGTTTTTTCGCTAACGAGCTTGTTTTTGCTTATGTTTATTGCACGGAGTTGCGGAGGAACGGTGTCCAGCATAAGGCTGTAATCTCCAAATTCGCGAATAGAGAAGAGAGCCGTGTCGCCTGAAATTTTGCTTGCAATGCTTGAAGGTCCTTTCTTGCCAAGTTGTACTACGGTAGCTTTGGAACGCAATCTCGCAGGGATAGAATCGATAATGAACTTAATAGCGCAACTTTTTTGCAAAGGAACGGTTTTTCGATGAATACTATATATGGGAGCGTACATTCCTTTTCTTTTTTTTCTTTGCCGAAGGCATAAATTAATATTCTCATAAAGAGCATATTGCGGAATGGTGATGTGGATGCTGTCTTTCCTGATACTCGTTGCCCGGTCATACCGTACCGGAATCAAACTTCTGTCAATCTTGCTCTCCTTTTTGGGAGTGTGGGGGGCATTTTTGCCCTTCACCGGGAATATACACTGTGAAGTATTTCCGTGTATATCACTCACTTCAAAACGAATTTCGTAGTCTTTGCCGGCTTGAAAATTATAAATTCCCCTGTTTTTAACAGTTTTGTAGATAGAGTGCAAAAAATTTCCCGGAGCAATATAGCATCGTTGGAACTTTCTTTTCAGGCGGATATATTCGTCGTAATCCAACAGACTGTTCACATATCTGTTTTTGGAGTAGGAAATGCTGTCCATTTGGTGTTGATATATAAGCTCTTGATTTATAAATAGTTTAATGGAGTAAACGCCATTCTTATTTCTCCAATTATTAAATGGATCGTAAGTGTTTATTCCGAAGTAGATATTGCCCGAAAGTTGGATAGTGTCTTTGTTTTTGAGGATATAATGATTGCCTTGTTTGCTAACGGAAAATTCCGGAGCCGTATTTTTGTTGTTTACAAAAGCTTTGGAGTCGTACGGATATATCTTGATTTTGCCGATATAGGGGGAGGTTTTGTCCGGCACTTTGTCTGCGAAGAAAAGTAATGGATTGACCGGGGCTTCACTTTGGGTATGTCTGATTTCAAAATGGACGTGAGGACCGGAGGAATAGCCGGTATTACCGGAATAGGCGAAAAACTCATTTTGTTTCAGTGGAAATTTCCCGGGAGGGAAAAAGAGTTCTATCTCGTTTTGTTTTTTCTGATACTGCCGGGTTTTGACGTAGTCGTCAATGTCTTTGCGAAATCTTTGTAGGTGTCCGTAAACACTGGTGTATCCATTTGGATGGGTAATGTATATCGCTTTGCCGTATCCGCCCCGTTTGATTTTTATCCGGGAGATATATCCGTCAGCGATGGCATAGACTTTTTTGCCTTCCACTTCTTGGGTGCGGATATCTATGCCCATATGAAAATGATTAGGGCGCAATTCGGCAAAAGTGGCGGCAAGACGCATTGGGATTTTGAGCGGAGAAACAAAAGGGGACTGCCCCAAAAGCAAATTTCCGGCAAGCAGAAAAAAAGTAAAAGCGAGATATTTTCTCATTTGCAATTTTTTTGCAAAAGTATAAAAAAGGCTTTTACGGCAGGGAAGAATAAAAGGCAAGTTTACGCTTCAAGTCTTCCACTTCTTTTTGCAAAATGGAAATTTGTTCATTCAGGTTGTTGATGATGTCAATTCCTTCAATATTTACGTTTAATTGGAAGTGCAGGCGCATCATACGTTCCACTTTGTCCACCTCATCGACAGGGATATATTGCGTGTCATCTTCTTCAATGACTTGAATCAATTGAAAATCGTTTAGATCCCGGATGAAGCTATCGGGAATATCGTGAAACGAGCAAAATTGTTTGACAGAAATAGTTTCCATAATTTATCGAAGCTTTGAAAGTTGAGTGAATAATTCTTTTTCTTTTTCGGTCAAGTTGGTCGGAATTTTGATTTGGTAAGTAATAATCAAATCCCCAAATTTATTTTCATTTTTATAATAGGGGAGACCTTTGCCTTTGAGTTTTACTTTGGTGCCGTTTTGGGTTTCCGGTTTCACTTTTAGTTTTACTTTCTTCCCGTCTATGGTATTGACAATCAGCTCTCCTCCTAAAATGGCTTTGTATAAATCAAGATCAAGGGTCAGGTGCAGGTCCTTTCCGGATATCCGGAAAGGAGTATTGTTGACAATATGAAATTTGATATACAAGTCTCCGTTGATGCCGTCCGGTCCGGCATTCTCTCCGTGACCTTTAATCTTTATTTTTTGTCCGTCCTCAATGCCGGCGGGAACCGTAAAACGAATTTTTTTACCGTTTACTGTTACGGTATGCTTCCGGCTGTGCAGGATGTCGGTGAGATTGAGTTGCATCTCTGCCGTGTAGTCTCTTCCTTTGAAGCGTGTTCTCCGTCCCGAATTACTTCTGAATTCCTGCCCGAACATTGCATTGAAAAAATCGGAAAAATCATCCGGATCAAAAGAAGAATAGGTATAACCCGTTCCGGTATTCCGGTATTGTTGTCCTCTTTGTTGCCCGGCTTTCTCGTAGGCTTCGGCGTGTTGCCAATCTTTTCCGTATTTGTCGTATTTTTTCCGGGTCTCCGGATTGCTCAATACGGTATTGGCTTCGTTAATTTCCTTAAACTTTTTCTCCGCTTCCTTGTCATTGGGATTTACGTCCGGATGATATTTACGAGCCAATTTCCTGTACGCACGCTTAATTTCCTGCTCCGTAGCATTTTTATCAACCCCCAAAACCTTGTAATAATCAATATAGCTCATAAATTTTTTGCTTTTTATAAAAAAGGGGTGCGGAGGTGCATCGTCTCCGGAACGCTTTTCCGCACCCTTTTGTTATTGCTGTTTATATTTTTCTTCCTTCTTTTTTTT
>WFZU01000164.1 GCA_015489405.1 Bacteroidales bacterium | reverse complement strand
TGTTTACTCTGTTTAATAATCGTTTCTAAAACTACTTGATCATTGTTTGACATTTTTCTCTCGCTTTAATTTTTAGTTAGAATGAAGCATAACTATATTATATCCCGACAAAAACCAAAAATTTGTCGGGTTTTTTGTCTATATTAAGGTTTAAATCCTTTATGGGAGATATGATATTACATTTTCCCGTGTTGCTTTTTTGAGTGTATATCATAGTTGTTTGGATATTTTTGTGTCCCAAAAACGTTTCGCTCCGGATATTTTGTTTTCTGCCGCCTATCCTCATAATAAATAATTATTGTCGCAGCAAAGGTAAACAAATTATTATTAACCGGATGAATATTTGCCCCGGAAATTTCTATTTAGAGCTTGTCTATAATGTCCGGCTTCTGCGTTACGCTCGTTCTGAAACCAGTCTTTTCGGCGGGCTCAATACATCGCATTTCGGCAAGCTCAATACATCGCATTTAAGCAAGCTCAATACATCGCATTCCGGTAGGCTCAACGTAACACATTGGCAAAAGTCAGCTCCTTGGTTTTGGGTATTTTGCAAGCCCTGACTGTGCATGCGGCAGACAACTCCGTTCTTGAATATTCTATTCCGGACTCTTGTCTTTACGGACAGGCACCGGCGTAAGCCCTCCCCGGGGCGAACTTACAAGCGTGCTGTGTTTGGTGATTTTGTCAAAAAAAAGAGCCACTCATGGGACTCGAACCCACGACCTGCTCATTACGAGTGAGCTGCTCTACCAACTGAGCTAAAGTGGCTTGTTTATTACCTGTCAATACTCATCCTCATTAAAGAAGAAGTCTTCTTTAGTGGGATAGTCCGGCCATAATTCTTCGATATTATCGAAGATTTCTTCTTCATCTTCTATCTCTTGAAGATTTTCAACTAATTCCATGGGGGCGGCTGTCCGGATAGCATAATCAATGAGTTCTTGCTTGGTAGCCGGCCATGGGGCGTCTTCCAATTTTGAAGCAAGTTCCAAAGTCCAATACATAGAATTTTGTTTTTTAAATTTTTTGCAAAAGTATATTTTAATTTAAAACTTCCAAGCTTTCTTATGAAAAAAAATTATTTTATTAAAATGTTGATAATCAATACATTGTTAAAGGTGCTTAGCGTGTTTTCCCGATTTTGGATTTTGGAGATGTATTTTTATCCTTCGCAGTTATGATTTTTTTCTGCATAAAATGCTGCTTTCTGACGGGAGATAGCGGTTTAAAATTCCTCTCCCATATCCTCATCGTTCTTTTTTTTCGGGTTTCCTTCTTTCCTAAAATTATTGATTATGTAAGAAATATTAATCCCGAAAACGGGGGATTCCCGTCTGAACTCTCCTTCCGAATAATAGGTTCCGGTTTCCGTAACAAAGGCGTGTTTAGCTGTCCCGAACGGGTCTTTCAGGCTTAAAGACACAGACAGTTTTTTGTCCAAGAAATCTTTCTGTGCAGCGAAAGAGGAAAAAAACATCGCTTTTCTTCTTCCCTGCAGACTGACACTCGGTCCCGAATAGAATACCGAAGCCTGGAATTTTATGCCTGCCGGGAGTTTTAGTTTTCCGTTTAAACGGACTTTGAGGTTGGTAGAACTTTTTTCTATATTGCCATTGGACATGGAAGCGAAAATTTGATAGTAATAGTAGCTGATGTTCGTGTGAAGAGTGAAATTTTTTGAAAATTCCATATTAGCGCCCAGTTCAACCCCCGAAGAAATATCTTTGTCCAGATTGACATAGGTCGATTTTATGACTGCATTGGATTCAATAGTCCTGATACGGGTAAATTTATTCTTCCGCAAGCGGAAAAAGCCTTCCAGAGACACGAAAGAGCGTCCTATAGTCTTTTGGTATCCGGCTTCGAGTGAGTGGATATATTCCGGAATAAGTCCGGGATTGCCGGCACGGTAATGATAGATGTCCGAATATTGGGGAACCGGATTGAGATACCAAGCACCGGGACGGCGGATGCGTTTGCTGTACCCGGCGTATAATACGTCTTTGTTTCTCATCTCCCGGGAGAGGTGTACGCTTGGAAAAAAATCGTGGTAGATATATTCTACCGGGACGGTTTGATTGTATTGGTACATTCGTTTTGCAAATTCTCCCCTCATCCCCAGTTGATAGGAGAAACGGTGGATTTTGTTGCCGTAGGTGATATATAAAGCATTAACATTTTGCGAAAAACTGCCGTCATCAAAAGCCTCCGGGTTCACTTCCCATTGCGTTTCCGGGCTATAAATCCCCGAAGAGAAACGCTCTAAACGATCTTTAAGACGAGCCTGAAAGCCCATTTCAATTTTTGATTTTTTTCCCAATGAAAGGGAATAATCCACTTGCATAAGCGCTTGGCTGTTGCGGCTGTTGTAGATGTTTTGCAATAGGAAGAGAGAGTCCCTGATGATGATATCCTCAGCATCCGTTTCGACATCCTTTTGTATTTGATTGTCCAAGCCGGCATTTCCGGAGAAAGAGGTGAAAAATGATAATTTCCGGTTTTTGTCAAATCGCTTGTCTATGGCAAATACCAATTCGTAGTACTCGTTATTTTTATCAATAAAATTTCCGGTACGGGAAAACATTTTATCGCTTATGATGTCCGAATATTCTTCCCGGTGGGAAATAAATTCCTTTTCAAATCGCTGAACACCGTATTCGGCATCCACCGAAAATACAAGTTGATGTGCTGTTTCATAGGCTATGCCTCCCTTCAATCCCGCACTTTGACGCCGTACGGAGCCATCCGTATCGGTCTCCCGGAAAGCCGTGGAATCGGTAAAGGTAAAACGATCTTCATTCCGTAGGGTGAATAAGCGGTCGCGGTCCGCATAATTGCCTCCCACATTCAATGTCCAGTGCTTTATTTTTTTGCTGAATAGCGCATCCAGACTGTATTTATTGCGTGTAGCATACGAAAGGTTCACGATGCCATCAAGTTTTTGTGTCTTTTTCCGTTTGAGAATAATGTTCAGTATTCCGCCGGTGCCTTCTGCACTGTATTTGGCGGAAGGATTGGTGATGATTTCAATTTTTTCGATATTGGAAGCCGGAATCTGGCGTAGCACATCGTTGCCCGAAAGAATGCCCGGTCTGCCGTCAATCAAAACTTGAAAATCTTCCGACCCGCGCATACTCACATTGCCTTCAATATCTACTTGTACCGAAGGAACATTTTCCAATACATCTACTGCGGTTCCGCCTTTTGCCAAGAGATCTTCACTGACGTGAACGACTTTTTTATCCAATTGATACTCCACCGGTCTTTTTTTACCGTGGATCGTTACTTCTTCCAAAAGGCGGGGACCGGGAGCCAAATGAATGGTTCCCAAATCTTTTACCGGCTCTTTTGGGAATAAACGGATGTCTTTAATCCGTTTTTCTTGATAGCCTAAAAATTGAATTTTCAGGAAATATTTTCCGAATGCTATGTTCTCTATCCGGAAACGCCCTTGCTTGCCGGTGATGTTTCCATCTATCAAGGCAGAATCCCGTTGGCGATACAAGCGAATATTGACGTATTCCATAGCCCGGTTTTTTTCGTCTAAAACCCGTCCGTGAATTTGTCCCTCCCGACTTTGTTCCGGTCTGTGAGAAGGTTTTTGAGCAAAGATGACCGGCGAAAGGAATAGAAATACGAGGAAAAATATTTTTTCTTGCTGCCGTATTTTTTTGGGGAATAGAGTGTTCATAGTCTTGAATAATTCGGTGGTTATTTTTTATCTCCGTCGCGGTAGATTGCTATTTGCCTCTTGCCAGCCAAGGTTTGGGGTCAAATAGTTTTTTGTTTTTCCACAATTCAAAATGCAATTCCGTCTTATGATCTTTGGGAGAAGTAAATACGGTTCCTATTTCCTGTTTGGTCTTGACTTTTTCCCCTTTTTTTACCAAGGGATTGATAATATTGGAATAGACCGTGATAAAATTCCCGTGTCTAATCATAATGACTGTGTGATAGCCTTGCATTTTCATGACCAGCGTAACGGTTCCCGAGAATACGGCTCTTGCCTTGGCATTTTCCTTAGTGAGAATATTGATGCCCCGGTTGTTGACTTGTACATGCTTGAGGAAGGGGTGGGGGTGTTTCCCGAAATTCTCGGATACGATTCCCCGCTGGACAGGCCAGGGGAGTTTCCCTTTGTTGGCAGCAAAATTATTAGAGAGGGTTTGCTCCTCCGGAGTCAAGGCAAAGGTGGTCGAATGGTGAGAGCTTTTCCCTGTTTTTTTTGCCGCTTTGGAAATCTCTTCCGCAATAATTTTTTGAATTTTATTGGCTAAGCGTTTTCTGATTTTTTCATTTTCTTTTATTTTCCTTCGCAGTTCTTTTTCTTTTTTACTCAGCTGTGTGACGACCTCTTTCTTTTTCTTTTTCTCCTCCGGTAATTTTTGGTTTTCAATACTTTCGGACGAAAGGAGGGCAGTTTTTTCTTCTTTCTTTTCTTTCAGGTCTTTCAGGGTTTTCTCTATTTCCTTTTGGGTAGCAATGATTTGTTCAGACTGTTTTTTGCGGTAGGCGGTATATTGTTCCAAGTATTTCAGCCGGCGGTAGGCTTGATTGATGTCTTTGGAAGCAAACAAGTACATAATCTTTTGATAGTTGTTGCGCGTTTTGTATGCATTGTAGATAATTTTTGCATACTCCTCCTTCAGATTTTTCAGGTCTTTGCGTAAGTCGGAGAGCAGTTTTTCGTTTTTGGCAATTTCACGGTTGAGATTTTGAATTTGTCTGTTGATATTCCGGATAAGTTGTTCCCTGCTTTGAATCTGTTTTTTTACCAGTATATATTCATTGTAGGTGGCTTTTTTGTTTTTTCTTACCTTCTCAAGCAGGGAAGAGGCAAAGCTTATTTCCTGCTCGACTTTCTGTTTTTCCTGCTGAAGTTTTTGTTTGCTTTGTGCTGTCGCAAAACTGCTCCCCAATAAGAAAGCGGCAAGAAAGAGATAAGAAATATATTTTATCATCATTGTTTTTTATGTAATACGCCGGGAAATACCTTCGCAACTACCGGCATCAATATGGTTGCAAAATTATACATTTTTGTAATACCGGAGACGATTTGACAAATAATAGAAATGAAAACGTAAAAAAACAATATTTTTTGTGCAGTATAAAGATTAAAAGCAAACGGCATACGTTGTGGCGTGGAACAGAAATTGTCAAGAATAAGAATTGCTACATTTTTAAAATCAGTAAGTTAATGTATGTTTAAGGCTGTTTTGAGTATGAGCGCAGGGAAGTTAATGGACATTATAGCCAGACTTTTAAAATAATATTTTGTTATTTAAAAATAATATCTACTTTTGCAGCCAATTTTTTTATTCGTACGGACGTGAAAGAGAGTGAACGTTTTGTTATTGGCTTTAAGGGGCTGTCGTTGGGTGAGCATGTATTTGAATATCAAATAGATGCGGACTTTTTCACACGAATGAAAAATGAAGAGTTGCAAGACGGAGACGTACAGGTCAAAGTTTTTGTAGAGAAGAGCGAACGTTTATTGAGTGTGCGGGTGGAGTCCAAGGGTGTTTTAAATACCCATTGCGACCGTTGTTTGGGTGATTTAAAAGTGCCGGTGGATATTTCCGAACAAGTGTATGTAAAATTCGGAGATGAAACACGGGAAGAAGCGGATAATGTATTGATCATCGCTGATTCTTCGCCGCAATATGATATGAGTCGCATGATAAATGAAATGCTTTTGTTGGCAAAACCGATGAAAGCGGTGCACTCGCAGATAGGTGATGATGTATGCGAAGCAAGTATGATTCGCAAAATGGAAGAGTATAGTGAAAAGCGTGAGGTTGACCCGCGTTGGGCAGCTTTGCAAGGGATAAAAGATAAATTAAGTAACAAATAAACATTTTAGTCAAATGGCACATCCTAAGAGAAAAATTTCGAAGCAAAGACGTGACAAAAGAAGAACTCACTACAAAATCGAAGCTCCGACATTGGCAAAGGACCCCACAACCGGGGAAATTCACCAATATCACAGAGGTCACTTTGTAGATGGTGATTTTTACTATCGTGGAAAATTGGTTTATTCCACTAACGAAGAAGAATAAAAACGAAGAATATGGCTAATGTGAGAGCTGCCATAACCGGAATTAATGTATTTACTCCCGATTATGTGCTGACCAACAAGGAGTTGGAGAAGATGGTGGATACCTCTGATGAGTGGATTATGACTCGTACCGGTATCCGGGAGAGACGTATCCTGAAAGGTGAGGGTTTGGGCACTTCCGATATGGGTGCTGAGGCGGTGAAAGGTCTGTTGAAGAAGACTAATACTTCTCCCGATGAGATCGATTTGTTAATTTGCGCTACGGCAACCCCGGACATGAAATTTCCGGCAACCGCCAATATTATTAGTGATAAGGCGGGTATCAAAAATGCTTACAGTTTTGATATTATGGCAGCCTGTTCCGGATTTTTGTACTCTTTCGATACGGCTTCCAAGCTGATAGAAAGCGGAAGATACAAAAAGGTCATCGTAGTAGGTGCGGATAAGATGTCCTCTATCGTTGATTATACCGACCGGACGACTTGCGTACTCTTTGGGGATGCTGCGGGTGCTATCTTATTGGAGCCCACTACGGAAAATATTGGTTATCAGGATAGTATCCTGCAATCGGATGGCTCCGGAGCGCAGTTCCTCCATTTAAAAGCCGGCGGTTCGGTGAAACCCGCTTCCCACGAAACGGTGGATGCCAAAGAGCATTTTATCTATCAGGAAGGACAAGCCGTTTTCAAATTCGCCGTTACCAAAATGGCGGATGTTTCAGTGGCGATTATGGAGAAAAACGGACTGACAGCCGATGATGTGGCTTGGCTTGTACCTCATCAAGCGAATCTTCGAATCATTGATGCTACTGCCCGTAGAATGGGCTTGAGTAAAGACAAAGTGATGATCAACATTGAGAAATACGGTAACACTACCAATGCGACCATCCCTCTTTGTCTTGCCGAATGGGAAAACCAACTGCATAAAGGGGATAACATTATCATGGCTGCTTTCGGAGGCGGTTTTACGTGGGGCGCTATTTATTTCAAATGGGCGTACGACTCTAAATAGAGCTTGTCTATAATGTCCGACTTCTGCGTTACGCTCGTTCTGAAACCGGTCATTGACAGAAGTCAACTCCTTTGCTTTCAGAACTTCACAAGCCTTGAATTCGAACATTCCAGCCCAAGCTCTTGACTTTATGGACAGACACTATATCAGAGTCTGTCTATAATGTCCAATAACTTCGTTACGCTCATACTCAAAACTTCATTGATAGAAGTCAACTCCTTGGTTTTGAGTATTTCGCAAGCCCTGCCTGTACATTCGGCGGACAGGCTTGTCCTTGAACATTCCAGCCCTAATTAGGGCTACGAAGATTTTGCTCCTATGGAGTGTTTTCTCTGTCAATCTAATAGTCTCCTGCTAATAAAAAACGTATTTTCAGGTTTCACCTCAGTAGCAAACGGCTGACGAAAATATTCAACCTTATTACCTT
>WFZU01000163.1 GCA_015489405.1 Bacteroidales bacterium | reverse complement strand
CCTTTAAAATTAGAATTTTTCATATCCATTCTCATCGCTTTAAAGTATGGCAGTCAATTTGCCATTCGTCCAAATTACAAAGCCGACCATATTGGAAAACCATATTCACACGCCCCCGGAAATAAAGGCGATATTGAGATCTTTTCAAAGGAAATTTATTGGCTCATTGAAGTAACTTTGATAAGAAACAAAACCCAACAACTTAATCACGAAACCACATCTGTTATCAGGCACCTTTACTCAAATGAAGAATTTGCCGACAGATTGAAAAAATATCTTTCATTCATTGCACCTGTTATTCACGAAGATACTGAAAGATTTTATAAATGTTCTATGATTATGGAAAGAAAAGCAGGCTATGAGTTATATTTAAAACCATATTTGATAAATGACTTTATAGAAAAAACTAAAAAAACGCAGAATTTTGATGATATGAAAGAATATACTAAACAAGTTTTTGAAGATTTTAGAAACAATTTAAACTAAAAAATAGAAAGCCGGCAGAGAAGATTGAGATTAACACATAAAAAATTTTCACCCAATGAACACCCTGTTATTCACCAATGCCAATATCGTACTGGAAAGGGAAGTGCTGCAAGGGGCGCTTCTGGTTAAAGATGGAAAGATTGCCGGCTTGTACGGGCAAAACGCCAGCTTGCCGGGGGCGGACGAGATACTCGATATCGAAGGGAAATATATTCTGCCGGGAGGCATAGACCCTCACGTTCATTTACATTTGACAACTCCGAATGGCATTTCCTCCGATGATTTTTATTCCGGCTCGAAAGCGGCACTAAAGGGCGGGACCACCAGCATTATTGATTTTATTACTCCCCGGAGAGGACAATCCATGTTGGAGGCTATCGCCGGACGAAAAACCGAAGCCAAGACAAGTCTCGTGGACTACACTTTCCACCTTACGCCGGTGGAATGGACAGAGAACACAGCACAGGAAATGATACAAGCCATTCATTCGGAACACATTACCTCCTTCAAAGTGTATATGGCGTATAAAGAAAGTATCGGATTGGAAGATGATGCTTTGGAAATGGTACTGAGAACAGCCGGGCGATTCGGAGGTATTGTATTGGTACACGCCGAGCAAGGTGATGAAATTGTCCGGAGGGTACAAGAACTTCACAGGGCGCAAAAAACTTCACCTCGCTATCATCCGGTATCCCGTCCTCCGCATACGGAAACAGAAGCCGTGGAGAAAATTGTTAGAATGGCAACCGCCAACAAATGCCCCCTGTATGTCGTCCACACTTCTTGCGGTTCATCTATTGAAAGAGTTTACGAAAAAGCACTTATAAAATCCGGTTCACCGGTATTTTTTGAAACTTGCCCGCAATACTTGCTTTTCAATGACGAGGTTTACCAGTCGTCTCAAGAAAATGCCTTGGCTTTTATGATGAGTCCGCCACTGCGTCCGCTTCCGGAGCAAAAGCTACTAAAAAAATATTTCCTGCAAGGGAAAATACAAAGCATTGGCACGGATCATTGCCCTTTCACCCGGGAGCAGAAAAACCGTGAGGCGCAAGATTTTTCCAAAATACCGAATGGAGCCGGTGGCATCGAATACCGTATGCAGCTGATATTCAACGAAATGATTGTTAAAGAAGGAAAAAGCATTATTGAATTTGTGAAGTTGGTCGCCGGCAATCCGGCAAAAATATTCGGACTTTATCCCCGGAAAGGAGTAATACAAAAAGGAAGCGATGCTGACCTGGTCATCTGGGATCCGGACAAAGACTTTGTCATTGATACCGGACATCAGTGGCAACAGACAGACATCAATATTTACGAGGGCTATCGTGGCAAAGGAGCGCCGGTAGCTGTATTCCGGAGAGGACGGAAAATGATCGAAAACGACCGGCTGACCGGAACCTGTAAAGGAACATTTTTGCCCCGCAAACCGTGGAAAAAAGAATCCTTATAACTTTCCAAAAGTTCTTTCTACACAAAATAGAGCCTGTCTATAATGTCCAATAAAGCATTACGCTCATACTCAAGACGTTATTTCGGCAGGCTCAATACATCGCACTGACATAAGCCAATTCCTTGATTTTGAGTATTTCGCAAGCCTTGTTCTTGAACATTCTAACCTATACTCACCGACTTTATGGACAAACACAAAATAATATTGTAAGGCAACCGGCAGCAATATCTATATTTGTTCTATCAAACCTTTGACCAAAGTCGTCATCAGAGGTTCGGCGGCAGCCGCAGCTTGAATTACCTCTTCGTGGGTTATTTCCACGATTTTTCCTTCGACTCCCAAATCCGAAATGACGGATACGGCGAATACGGGTACGCCCATATGCCGGGCAGTAATGACTTCGGGCACCGTGGACATACCTACTGCATCGGCACCGATAGTACGAATGTATTTATACTCCGCAAGCGTCTCAAAAGTGGGTCCCGTAACACCGGCATACACACCTTCTTGCAAATGAATGGAATGATGACGGGCTATTTTTTTTACAATGTTGATATAGGAATGGTTGTAAGCTTCACTCATATCCGGAAACCGCGGACCAAACTCTTCTTCATTGGGTCCCAACAAGGGATTGTTGCCCATCAGGTTGATATGATCCTTGATAATCATAATATCCCCGACTTCGAAGTCCGGGTTTACACCACCGGCGGCATTGGACACTATCAACGTCCGAATACCCAACAATTTCATTACACGAATGGGATAAGCCACCTCTTTCATCGTGTACCCCTCATAATAGTGAAAACGCCCTTGCATAGCAATAACCTTTTTGCCACCCAAATCACCAAATATCAATTGTCCCTGATGACCTTTTACGGTGGAGACCGGGAAATGGGGAATTTCCGCATAAGGGATTTTAATGGCATTGCTGATTTCTTTGACCAAACCACCTAAGCCCGTCCCCAATACAATGCCAACTTCAGGAGCGCCCGGAATCTCCCGTTGTATGTAATTGACGGTTTCTTTTATTTTCTTTAACATAGCTAAGTATTTTATTATCAAATCGTTCCTTGTCCTCTCCTTGAAATTCAATTTCAATCGGAACATAATACAAAGGTAGCTCTTTTATCGATTCGACAATTTCTTTTTTCAACAATCTACCGACATCTTTCTCCGTCGTTACCAAGATTTTATTTTTGCTGAAATTCCGGATAAACCGTTCTTTGATTACATCAATATCTTTCAGACTGTAGTCAAAATGGTCGGGAAAATGAATGGTATCCAAATAATCGCAATATTTTCTCAAATAAGTCTCCAAGAGATAGGGGTCGGCTATGCCGGTAAAAAGAATAATGTTTTTCACGCGGTCAATACCGGTCGGAATATCCAAGCCCGGAAAGGCTTTGATTTTTTGATGACGTACTTTTGAAAAAAGAATTTCATTGGAATGAAACTGCTTGATATGCTGCACAAATTCTTTGCGAACAATGGGAGAAAGCACAACCGGCGATTTTGATACGACAAGCAGGTCAGCCCTGCGTGCACCGCTTCGACTTTCCCGCAGATTACCCGCAGGCAACAAAAAATCTTTATTAAAAGGCTGAAAATAATTGGTAATGAGAATATTAAAACCGGCTTTCACCCAACGGTGTTGAAAAGCGTCATCCAGCAAGAAAACATCGATGTCAGGGAAAAGGGATAATAGATTTTCTATGCCTCTCACTCTTTTTTCGTCAACGGCTAAAATCAGGGAAGGGAATTTCTTTTTCATTTGATATGGCTCGTCCCCTATATCCTGCGCATTAGATTCCTCTGTGGCAAGCACAAAGCCCTTTGTTTTTCTTTTATAGCCCCTGCTGACAACAGCGACCTTATAATCCTGCGCTTGTAATAAATTGATAAGGTACTCCGTGTGGGGTGTCTTGCCTGTACCTCCGACATTCAAATTTCCAATGGCTATCACCGGAACATCGAAACTCTTTACAGGAAGTATGTTCCAATCAAAAAGTTTGTTCCTAATACAGGTAACTAAACCATATATTATAGAAAAGGGGTATAATAAGCCTCTCAGAAAAGTCATATAATTTTTTCTTCACTAAAAATCTTGCCCAAAATTATATTATTTTTCAATACTGTCGCTAATTTTTTGACAGAAATTGCAGAAAGTCTCCTTTTGCGTAAAAAAAACAGGATAGCTCCCCGAAAAAAAACCTCTGCCCACCGATAACTTTGTGGGACAGTCCATAAAATTTCTATTTTTGCAAAGAAAAGATACACAACATTTTTACGAAATACTATGAAAAACAGTATCAACGAATACAAACATCCGGTTCTTTTTTACACTTTGGCAAGCGTATTGCCTTGGTCATTATGGGGAATAGCTGCCTATCTGAGTCACTTGACGCCTCCGTCTGAAAAGAATACGCTATGGGCAAGCCTCATCGGATTTGCCGGACTGATAACACCCATGTTAGTCGCCTTTTGGTTAATGAAAAAAGACCAATTGTTTCAAAAAGACTTTTTCCCGAGATTGTTTAACTTCAAACACATCAAACCCCTCTATCTGTTGCTAACTTTTTCCCTGATGTTGGCGAGTATCTTATTGGCACAAGCCATATCTTTGCTCTTCGGATACAGTCCGGAACAATTCCGGATTACCGGACACTACACATTCTCCTCCGGCGTTTTTCCGGTATGGTTTTTATTAATTATCGCCCCCATATTGGAGGAATTAGCGTGGCATACCTACGGCACCGACAGTCTGCGCAGCCGGTTTAACCTGTTCAATACCTCCTTGATTTTTGCACTGTTCTGGGGTATCTGGCACGTACCACTGTCATTTATCAAAGACTATTATCAAAGTCATCTCGTAGTCTCGGGAGCGATCTATTCGATAAACTTTTTAGTAAGCCTGTTTCCATTCGTCTTTATTATGAACTGGCTCTATTACAAGAGCGGGAGAAATATAATAGTCCCTATCATTTTTCATATTACCGCAGGCTATTTCAACGAAATATTCGCTACGCATCCGATGAGCAAAGTAATACAAACCGGACTGCTCCTGATTTTTGCCGCTTTTTTGATAATCCGTGAGAGAGCATTCTTTTTTGATCGTAACTACGAAGAACATTCATAATGCTTGTCCATAAAGCCTGAGCTATAATATTCAAGTACATGGCTTTTACGGCTTTCGCAAAACATATATTTTTCAAAAACATTCCCATTCAAGAAAAACATACTACATTTGTAATCCCTTTTGCAGGGATTGAAAAAGCAAAAACTTGTTATGAACACGGAAAAGATTCCGGATTGGATATTGAAAAAGATGTATCGCTACTGCGCCTATCAAGAGCGGTCACAATATGATGTGATGACCAAACTCAGGGAGATGTCCGTCTCACACAGCCTTACGGAACAGGTGCTGAACCATTTGAGAGAGGAGAATTTCATCAATGATGAGCGTTTTGCGAAAGCCTTTGTAAGAGGGAAATTTAACTATAAAAGTTGGGGAAGAAACAAAATCCGTTTTGAACTGAAAAAGAAACAAATTCCGGACTTCCTGATAGAAAAAGGAATGAACGAAATAGACGAAGAAGAATACCGGCAAATGCTATTCCGGATACTCCGGAAAAAAAATACAATGATACGGGAAAAAGATATTCGTAAACGTAGAGAAAAACTTGTTAATTTTGCCCGCTCCAAGGGCTATGAGCAGGGACTGATATGGCAACTTATCCAAGAAATGGAAAAAGGACAAGACCTGACATAGCGGAAGACAAAAACGGAAGTCTTATACTTAATATGAAGGAAAAATGGTTACAAAAGAGAATCTAAAAGATGTAAAAGAGCGTATCGTTTCTTTGAGGAGGTATCTTTGACATCGACGGACGCTTGCAAACAATAAAAGAAAAAACATTACAATCCCAGGAAGAAGGCTTTTGGGACCACCCCAAAGAAGCGGAAAAATTGCTCAAAACCATTAGCACGGACAAAGTCTGGACAGATCGTTTTGCCACATTACAATCGCAATTTGAAGATTTGGAAGTCTTGTATGATTTCTATGAGTCCAAAGAAGCGACCGAAGAAGAACTTCAGGAACAGTATGACCTAACGCTGAAACTTCTCGAAGATTTGGAATTTATGCGTATGCTCTCGGGAGAAGAAGATGAGATGAGTGCCATTTTGCAAATCAATCCCGGAGCCGGCGGCACCGAAAGTAACGACTGGGCGGAAATGCTGCTGCGGATGTATATGCGTTGGGCGGAAAATCACGGCTACAAAGTGACCCAACTGGACTATCAGGAAGGAGATGTGGCAGGTATCAAATCCGCCTCCATTCAGATTGACGGAAGTTTCGCTTTCGGCTATCTCAAAGGAGAAAACGGCGTTCACCGTCTCGTGCGGCTTTCCCCTTTCAATGCGGCACACAAACGGCAGACATCATTTGCATCGGTCTATGTCTATCCCCTTCTGGATGAAGACATTGAAGTGGAAATAAATCCGGCGGATATTTCGTGGGACACCTTCCGTTCCAGCGGTCCCGGCGGACAGGGTGTCAACAAAATCGAATCTGCTGTCCGGCTCCGCCACGAACCCTCGGGTATCATCATCGAATGCCAGGTTACCCGTTCACAGTTGCAAAACCGCAACAAAGCCCTGCAACTCCTGAAATCCCAGCTCTACGAACTGGAACTCCGCAAAAAGCAAGAGGAGAAAGCCAAAATTGAAGGGAGCAAGAAAAAAATCGAATGGGGTTCGCAAATACGCAACTATATATTACACCCTTACAAACTCGTCAAAGACGTTCGCACCGGATATGAAACCGGAAACGCTAATGCTGTCTTGGACGGGGATCTAGATGGATTTATCAAGGCTTATTTAATGGAATTCGGAGGATGATAACAGAATATTTTTCAAAAAATCCGGAGGTTCGTGCTAAGTTCATTTTCAACTTCATCGCCCCGGCTTACCGGAAAGTGGAGGAAAAATTGAAGGCAAACTACATAGTTGCCATGGATAAACTTGCCGGTGCCGTCCCCCTCCGGGGAAAAAGCGTATTGGATATAGGAAGTGGTACGGGGGCTTGGGCAGTGCGTTTTTTAGATCAAAAAGTCTCCCGTGTCGAAGCAGTGGATTTTTCGGAAAAAATGTTGAAAGTAGCCGCGGAACAGCATCCGGAGATTCATTTTTCATACGGCAATGCTGAGAAGCTTAGTCGTTTTGAAGACAATAGCTTTGATATTACCACCGCCTCTTACGTTTTGCACGGCGTCAAAGCTGAGCGGAGAGAAAAGATGCTCCGCGAAATGAGGAGGGTGGCAAAAGAGGCGGTAGTCATCCACGATTTTTGGGGAAGAACTCCCGTCTTTGTTCGATTTTTAGAATTTATGGAACAGAGTGATTATAAGCAGTTTAAGAAATCCTTTACACAAGAAATGGAGGCTATGTTTCGTGAAGTAAAGGTGCTCCCCGTGCGTGCCGGTGCCGCCGTCTATATCGGATTTATCTGATAGGCATTCCACCCTGATATACTGCTTTACAAAGTAATGCAGAAACCAAAAAACTCACAACTGTTTGATATACACCAATTGGCAAAACAAACAGTATTTAACAGACACTTCCAAAACCATCATCCCTTGTTCAATGTTCGCTATCCTTCTTGGTTTACATTTCACCGGACAATTATTTTCCCGGAAATATTCTTCCCTGCTATGGTCGTATGATAAAAATAGACTCCTTTTGCTCTGCCCTTGATGTCCCATTTTGTTTTTGGTGTACGCAGGGGAAAGCGGGCAACTTCCTGTCCGAAGAGGTTAGTGATTGATAGCTCTGTTCCCGCAACTTGTGCCGTATTGAGGGTAAATATCACATAGTCTTTCGCCGGATTGGGATAGACCCGCAAGGGGGCATACCCGGAAGCATAATCCGCAAGCCCGGTACAATTCTCCACCTGAACATAGTGAGGCTCCGACCAGTCCGATTGACCGCAGTCATTGACCGCTTTGACCAGGATGGTGGCGGTGCCTTCGTAAGCGGGATTGATATGGTAGGTGGCTTGCAGGCTGTCGCCGGTGATAGTGCCGGCTTCCG
>WFZU01000162.1 GCA_015489405.1 Bacteroidales bacterium | reverse complement strand
ATTAAATCACATTTTTTCCTTCAACCTGGGATAAAGACATTTTTTTCTTACTTAAATTACTTACTGGTTTTAGCAAGGGATCCTTTAAGAAAATATTTTATTTTGAGGGAAACTAGGCAATTATTAAAAGGAGTCAAATATATTTTTATGAATAAAGCAAGAAAATAAAATTTTTGTAAACAAAAATAATAAGTTTTATGAAAGTAATCATTTTAGCAGGTGGGTACGGTTCCCGCTTGGGACATGTATCGGAATTAATTCCCAAACCGATGGTTGAGGTTGGAGGCAGACCTATTTTGTGGCACATATTGAAGATTTACGCTCATTATGGATACAATGAATTTGTAATAGCACTGGGGTATAAAGGAAATGTCATTAAGGACTATTTCTACAAATTACGCAGCTACAATAGTGATTTTACCGTAAATACCGCCACAGGGGAAATCATCTATCACAATGATACTCTTGACGAGTGGAAAGTAACCTTGGTAGATACCGGATTGAATACGTTGAAAGGGGGAAGGATAAAGAGGTTGGAAAAATATCTGGATGATGTGAATATGCTCACTTATGGAGATGGCGTAGCGGATATCGATATAAATGAATTGGTAAAATATCATAATCAACATGGTAAGTTGGTTACCCTGACAGGAGTGAAACCTCCGTCACTTTTCGGAGAAGTGATCGAAAAAGACGGGCAGGTCATCTCTTTTGAAGAAAAACCGCAAACCAGCAAGGGACTTATCAACGGAGGTTTTATGGTTTTTAACAAGGAGATGTTGAACTATCTCACGACGGACGAAAAATGTGACTTTGAATTTGGTCCTTTGGAAAAATTGGCTGCAGAGGAACAAGTGATGACCTATAAACATAATGGTTTCTGGGAATGTGCAGATACCGTAAGGGATGTGAACCATCTCAATAAACTCTGGGCTAATGGTGAAGCAAAATGGAAGGTATGGAGATAAGTGAGTATTTAAATTCATACAAAGGAAAAAGAGTCTTAGTTACCGGACATACCGGCTTTAAGGGGTCATGGTTGAGTATTTGGCTGAATATGTTAGGTGCTGAAGTAATGGGCATTGCATTGGACCCCAAAACAGATGACGATAATTTTGTTTTGTCCGGCATTGGAGAGAGGATTAGAGACGAGCGACTGGATATCCGTGAGTATGAAAAATTGCGAAACTTAGTGCAAGATTTCCAACCGGAAATGGTTTTCCATCTTGCAGCGCAACCCTTGGTATTGGAAAGCTACCAAAATCCGTTGGAGACCTTTCAAACCAATATTATGGGGACGGTAAATATGTTGGAAGTGATTCGTCATACGTCTTCTGTCAAAGTAGCGGTGATGATCACGACGGACAAAGTGTATGAAAATAAAGAATGGATATGGCCGTATAGAGAGGACGAAAGATTGGGGGGATATGATCCTTACAGTGCAAGTAAAGGGGCCTCCGAACTGGTTATTGCTTCTTACAGAAATTCTTTTTTTCATCCGGAAAAATTTTCCGAACATGGGCTTGCATTAGCCTCCGTTCGTGCCGGGAATGTCATAGGAGGAGGCGATTGGGCTGAAAACCGAATCGTTCCGGACTGTATTCGATTTTTGTCAAAAGATATTCCGATTGAAGTAAGAAGTCCAAAAGCCGTAAGACCTTGGCAACATGTTCTGGAACCGCTTGGAGGATATTTGCTTTTGGGTGCTAAGATGCTGGAAAGTCCGGTGAAATATGTTGGTGCGTGGAATTTCGGTCCGGAATCCAATAATATTGTTCCCGTTGGTGAGCTTGTCAACGAAATTGTGAAGAACTACGGTGCAGGAACGTGGATAGATCGCTCCGACCCGAAAGCACCGCACGAAGCTAAACTGTTAGCATTGGATATTCACAAAGCAAAATATCATTTAGGCTGGAAGCCGGTGCTTCGTTTTCAAGAGACGATCCGCTTGACGGTAGAGTGGTATAAAAGTTATAGGGATGAGAATGTATTGTCCTTATGTCAAAGACAAATAGAACACTATTTTAATGTATGGAAATCAAGGAAAGAAAACTAAAAGGGGTATTTGAAATACAATTGAAACCCATAGAAGACTCGCGGGGATTTTTTATGCGTGCTTATGATACCCTGCTTTTGAATGAGCTGGGATTGAATAAGGTATGGATGCAGGAAAATCAATCCAGATCAACCCGGAAAGGAATTGTCAGAGGTCTGCATTTTCAACTTCCGCCGGCTGCAGAGACTAAGTTGGTCAGATGCATCAGAGGTGCTGTTTTGGATGTGTTTGTGGATTTAAGACAAGATTCCCCTACTTTTGGACAATGGGATGCAATCGAATTGTCGGAGGAAAATAAAAAAATGATTTATATTCCCAGAGGCTTTGCTCATGGTTTTTGTACCCTGACGGAGTTGTCTGAAATATATTACAAAGTGGATAACTTCTATGCAAAAGAATACGAAAGAGGATTAGTGTGGAATGATCCTGACGTCGGAATAAAATGGCCGGTTTCCAATCCGGTTTTGTCCGAAAAAGATAAACAAAATATGAGTTTGAACGAGTTTGTAAAAGAAATAGGTAGTATAAAAATCTAAAATATTAAGGATATGAATGTAAGACTATTTAAACCCTCTGTCGGAAAAGAGGAATTGCAAAATATTGAAAAAGCTTTCGAGCGATCCTGGATAGGTCTCGGTCCCACCGTAAATGAATTTGAAAAAGAGTGGGCAAACTTGGTGGGTGCAAAAATGGCAGTGGGATTAAATTCTGCTACTGCCGCACTTCATCTTGCTTTGGCAATATTTAATTTCCCCGAAGGGAAAAAGGTGCTGGTTCCATCCTTAACTTTTTCTTCTACAGCCAGCGCTGTACTCTACAACCGTTTGATTCCGGTCTTTGTAGATTCGGATCCGGTAACGCTTGGTATGGACATGGAGGATATGAAACGCAAATATGATGAAGATGTGGTCGCCGTAATGCCGGTACATTATGCTGGACACCCCGTCCCAATGGACGAACTGATGACTTGGGCAAAGGAAAAAGATTTAAGAGTTATAGAGGATTGTGCTCATACCTCGGGAGCATTGTATAAAGGGAAATCTCTGGGGACATGGGGAGATGTGGGGTGCTATTCTTTTGAAGAGAAGAAAATAATGACTACCGGAGATGGTGGTATGATGGTAACCAATCAGCCCGAATTGTTCAAGGATGTGAAAGCTATGCGTTGGGTAGGCATCGATAAGGACAATTGGAAAACTGCCCAAGATTATGTAGATGCCAACAGGGATGCCTTACATTGGTTTTATGAACTCAATGTTTTGGGCTACAAATACAATATGAACGATCTGGCAGCTTCCATCGGAATGGCTCAATTGAAAAAACTGCCAAAGATGAATGCGCGCCGGTCCGGGATTATCAGAACATATCTTGATGGTATTAAAGACATTAAAGGAATTCAGCCCCTTTTGCCTTATGAACCGGAAAAATACGTTTATCAGATGTTTGGTATTCGTGCCGAGAAGAGAGATGAGTTGATGATTTATCTGAAATCAAAAGGCATTGCCACAGGTTGTCATTATACGCCTTTGAGTGTGCAACCTCTTTTTAAACCCTATGGAGGGAATTGTCCTTTTATTGAAAAAGAAGTGAATACGTTTATTACGCTTCCATTACATGCGGATTTGACAGATGAAGAAGTGGATTATGTCATTGGAAAAATTAAGGAGTTTTACAATTAGATGAAAATCGGAATCGGCAAAAAAATTAGAATTTTGCATACCAGACTGGTATATGCAAGTTTTTGGAGTAGAACTAAAATATTGGGTTTTGAAAGTGCTTTGACTTATTTAAAAGGTGTGGACAAAAAATCACTGAGCTATATCCTGATGAAATTTGGCGCACATATTGATTCCGGTTGTGATATTGAAAGTGGATTAACATTTCACAATTGTGTGTCTTTCAGTAACTTGAAGATTGGAGCGAATAGTCATATCGGCAAAAACTGTTTTTTGGACTTGAAGGATAAAATTGAAGTAGAAAAGAATTGTACTATTTCTATGGAATGTAAGCTTATCACTCACCAGGATATGGGATTCTCACAATTAGGAGAAATTTATGAAAAGACTCATGGACCGATAAAGATATGTGAGAATGCTTATATTGGCGTGGGGAGTACTATTTTGCAAAATGTTGAGATAGGTGCTTCTTCCATTGTTGCTGCCGGGAGTCTGGTCAAAAATCGGGTTCCGGCAAATACAATAGTGGGAGGGATTCCGGCAAAAATATTAAAAGAAATAAAATAAGAGAACTCACCATAAGATAATATCAGATGTCACTTAAGGGTAATAAAGATTTTTTTGAGATACTATTGTTTCTTCTGGGAGCGGCAATAGTTGTGTAT
>WFZU01000161.1 GCA_015489405.1 Bacteroidales bacterium | reverse complement strand
TTGTAGCCCTGCACGGACGTGCAGGGGAAGATTACGCAGTAATAACCGCAGGCGAAATATCGCAAAATTGAAATACGGAGATTGCTGCCCTGCGGAATGGAAAAAATAAGCCACGAATGCGCGAATGAATTTTGCCAGAGGGATTTTGCGGCAAACCGCAATTCATTAACCATTCACCATTAACAACGAATCTTTATCCATTCACGACAAAAGAAAAATTCGCGCATTCGCGGCATAATCAAAAATAATCCGTGTCCCCCGCAAAATTCATAATTGAAAAAAACACACCGTGTACGACACCGCCCCTATTCGCCCAACAAATCTCCTTGTAATTGCCGTAGTTGTAGTTCGGAAATTTTGGCATCAAATTTTGCCTTGAGCAGTTTCACTTTGGCATTGACCCAATTCAGTTGGGCTTGTCTGAAAAAGATGGAATTAATCAAGCCCGCTTCATATTTTTCCTTGGTTTTCATAAAATTTTCCTCATTGACAGCCAGATTTTGCCGGTCGGAAACGATGACTGCCAGTTGATTCCGGTAATTGTTCCAGATATTTTGCAATTGGGTTTCCAGTCCGGACAGCAATTGTTTGCGATAAATCTCCTGGTTTTCCATATTGATTTTAGCATTTTGCATACGTATCCTTGCCGTCCCGCCATCAAAAATATTCCAGTTGACATTCAGCCCTACATTCAGCCCGTTATAGTCCTGTTCTTTATAGGCATTAAGCTCATCGTACAAGGTATTGTTAAGGCTGTATGACGCGCTGCTGCTGACGGAAGGTATCCAGGCGGATTTACTGATTTTCAAATCGAGTTCACTCATTTTTTTGCTTATCCCCAATTGTTGCAAACGGTAGTTGTTTGACAACATCTTATCACGGATTTCATTAATATCCAACATCTTATCAACCTCCACTTCACTATCTACTTCAAACTTCTTTCCGATGCTTTCTCCCAACAAATAATTCAGATTGTGCTTGGCATTTTCGTAGGCGGTCATCACATTTACCATGTTCAAACTGTCGTTATTGGCATCTACCCGGGCGTTGAGCACCTCCAATTTGCTTGTCCTTGCATATTCGTATTCATATTGAAGTTTGCGTAATCGCTGTTTTGATATTTCAAAAGCATCTTGCAATATTTCTCCTTGCAGGCTAAGGTTTGCCACTTGATAATACGCCTGATATACATCCATCAAGGTCGTATTAATCTCATCTTTAAGTTGCAAATCCGCCATTTGATAGGCAGCTTTCTGCTTCTTGTACAGCGCTTTGCGAGCAAAGCCGTTAAACCACAGATAATTGACTGCCACGGCTGCATTATAGCCCAAAGACTGCGCCCCCTTCACTTCATTTTCCATATCATTTTGCAGGGTCATCTTTGAATTAGCATCCCCGTATTTTGTACCGGCACTTGCACTCACGACAGGCAGGTAATTGGAATTAAGCAAACTCCGGTTGTGGTCTGCCATACGTAATTTATTGGCAGCCAACTGCAAATCATAATTCTGCATCAGCGCAATAGCAAGCGCATCCTCTATCGTGAGCGTGTCTTGCGCTTGGCTCCCTGACGCAAAACAAATAAACAGAAAAGCCATGATTGTTTTTTTCATACATATTTGTTTTCTAATGATAGCATCCGTTAAATTCATATTTCTTTCTTTTAAACGCTCCTACATATCCAAACTACGCATCTCCTTCACCGCACGTTCCACGTCTTCCTTGGCAGGCTTTTTCCCTTCCCAAAGATAGAGTGCATACACCTTTATGCTATTTACAAATCCCAGAAATATGGGCAATAGCAGCAAGGTCAAGACCGTAGCATAGGCGATGCCCCAAGTAATGGATATCGCCATAGGCTTAAGAAATTGAGCCTGAAAACTTTTCTCGAAAAAGAGCAGCGGAGTCATTCCACCGACGGTGGTAATCGTAGTCAGGAATATCGCTCTGAAACGGGACTTTCCCGCCTCCAAGAGTGCATCGTCAAATTTCATTCCTTTTTTCAGATTAATATTAAACTTACTTATCAAAACCAATCCGTCATTGACCATAATGCCAATCAACGCAATGATCCCCAGAATAGAAAGCATATTGAGCGGAAGCCCGTGAAAACGGTGTCCCCAGCCGATACCGACCAAGGCAAAGGGTATCAAACCCACCAAGATAAAGGGCTGGCTATAACTCCGGAATGTCAAGGCGATTACCAGAAATATTAAGAACAACATCACCGGAAATACTTTCGAGGCGGATTTTTTAATCTTTTCGGCAGACCTGTTTTGTCCTTCGTAAAGCGCCGAGACCCCGGGATATTTTGCTTGGATACGGGGAATAATCCGTTCCCGTATATCTTCCAGGAAATCCGAAGCACTCGCCTTGCTGTTTTTCATATCCGCATTAATCTGTATCTCCCTTTGACCGTTCAAATGGTTAATCGCAATATCTCCGCGCGCTACCGAATAAACGGCAATCTCGCTTAGAGGAATGCGTTTTCCTTGCGGCGTGAGGATACGCATATCATTCAGATTTTTGATGGATTTCCGTTCATTTTCGACATATCGCACCCAGACTTTTATCTCATCTTGTCCCCGTTGAAAACGTTGTACTTGTCTGCCGAAAAAAGCGCTTCGTACCTGCGCCATAACATCGTTGAGCGTCAAGCCCAGGAGGTACGCATTGGGTTTCAGGCTAATCCTGATTTCTTTGATGCCGCGCGGGTCATTGTCCGTAATATCTTTCAAGCCTTTAATCTTTTTCATTTCCGCCTTCAACATCTGCTTCGCCGCTTTCAGTTCCTGTATATTATTGCTAACCAATGAAATAGATACCGGCTTACCGCCGAACATCGTTCCGGAGCCGAAAGAGAGATTTTCCACGCCATAAAATTCGCCGGAGGCTTCCTGAATATCCCGGGTTATTTCCGCAGCGGTAAAATCACGTAACTCTCCTTGCAAAAGATTGATTTTCAGCGACGCTACCGATGAGCCGGGACCAATGGTCTTGATGATATTCCGGATGACCGAATCCCCCCTGCTTTGTTTCTTTTGATATGCCGCATTGACTTCCCAAGCCCGTTTTTCTATTACCGAGATGATAGAATCGGTAATCCTCACATTGGTACCCTGCGGCATGGACAAATTGACTACGATCTTATCGCTGGACACTTCCGGAAAAAAAGTCATCCGGATAATCCCTCCTCTGATTGCGCCTATAGTAAGCAACAACAAGGTCAAAAACACACTGAATCCCAAGAGTTTATTACGAATGAAAAAGCGAAATACAGGCATATACATCCGGTCTCTCATAAACCTCATAATACGGTCGCCGTATTGATTGAATTTATAGGGTCTGCGCTTTCTATCCAATCCCCCGGAATGCGCAATGTGTGCCGGCAGGATAAACATAGCCTCCACCAATGAAAAACTCAATGTCAAAATGACAATGATAGATACCTCTCCGAAAAAATCCCCGATTTTGCCTTCCATAAAAAGAAAGGTCATAAAAGCAAGTATCGTAGTCAAGACCGCTGACAATACCGGCGGAATAACCTCTTTGGTACCCTTAATCGCTGCCTGCAAAGGCTTTTCGCCCCGCTCGTAATGAGCGTATATATTCTCGGCAATAACGATTCCGTCATCCACCAATATCCCGACTACGATAATCATTCCAAAGAGGGAAAGTACATTGATCGTAACCCCGAATTGTCCGGCAAGCGCAAACATCCCCATAAAAGCCACCGGAATACCGAAAGCTACCCATAAAGCCAAACGGGGTTTGAGAAAGAGGGAAAGAAACAAAAGTACCAACAGTATTCCTTGCCAGGCATTATTGACCAGCAAATGCGTCCGCTGTTGCAAGGTAATCGAAGAATCCAAGACGATATCGAGATGGACATCCTTGTGTTTCCGGTTATAATCCCGGATATAGGCTTTGATTTTCGCGGCTGACTCCAACAAATCTTCCGAATTGGTATTCTTGACCGTAATCTTGACCGCTCTTTTCCCATTGAATGCCAGCGAGTTGGGATCTTCATTAAACCGGTCTCTCAATACCGCAACATCCTTTAAATAAACTACACTTCCATCCGCACGCGCTTTGACAATAACATTTTGAAGGTCTTTGGCATGATACGAACGATGATTGGCACGAATAAGATATTCCTCCGCATCCGTCTTAATTCTACCACCGGTAGTCAACAAATTATTGGACGCCACGGCAGCGGCAACCTCTCTAAAACTCAATTGGTAAGCTCTCAACTTCATTTCTTGAACGGCAATCTCTATTTCCTCCGGCGGGAAGCCCTCCAAGGTAACCATAGAGATACCGTCCATGCGACGCAAATCCATTTCTATCTCTTGCGCCTTTTTTTTGAGCACATGCAAGGGGACACCTTTGCCGTCCACGACGAAACTAATCGTCTCGCGTGCCGCTTCCACCTTGGCAATGACCGGCGGCTCCATCCCCGCCGGAAAAGTCGGCACTTTGTCCACCGCATTTTGCACTTCGCCCAAGACCACATCAATATCCGCATTGGTTTTGGTCTCCACGGTAATCGTAGCATGATTTTCCTTGGATACGGAAGTTACCCGGTCAATGCCTACGATCCCTTTGAGGTTGTTCTCAATTTTCAGCACAACACCTTCCTCCATTTCCTGGGGAGAAGCCCCCGGATAGAAAACGGAAATACGGATAATATTCGATTTCTGCAAAGGGAAAAAGGAAGAAGACAAGGATTTTAAACCCAACAAGCCAAGCACAAAGAAAGTTAGCACTATCAAATTGACGGCTATCGGATATTTAATAAAATACGCTAAAAGTTTGTCCATTATTTTCCGGTATTTTCAGTTGGGTTCATAATTTCCACTTCCATCCCTTCAAAGGCATTCGGCAGAGGCTTCGCCAAATAGGTCTCTCCATCCTCCAACCCCCTGACTATCACAGTATTGATATTGGCATACACGACTTGTACTTTTTTTAACTGCAAATGTCCGTTTTCCACTACAAAAAGAGAATTGTTGTGAATCAACAGACGGTTGGGAACTTCTATGGCTTGGCTGACCGGCTTTGCCGGAATATCCGCTTCAAGATATTCTCCCTCTTTCAAGCCGGGAGCCGTACATTGTACGAAAATTTTGAAGGTCTGCGAGGCGCGGTCAATCCGGTCATTGATACGCACCACTTTTCCCGTCCAATGTTTTTTGCCTTCGATACGATGCAAACGAACCGGAGTGCCGGTTTTCAAGAAATCCTGAAAATCCGCATTAACATTCAATTCCACCTCAAAAACATCCGGTTTGATAAATTGCCCGAGCTTTTGTCCCGGATTAATCAGGGTACCCGGCGTTACGGAGGCTTCCACCAAAACGCCGTCATAGGGTGCGGTGATAGTATATTTTTGCAAGCGGGTCTCCATATTCTTGATGCTGTAATAATTGGTAATAACCGATTTCCCGAGGATAAAATTTTTCTCCTTTTCGGAGTCCGTCCGGGGCAAGGGTGGCAAATTTTTATGTACGTCAATAGATGCCAAATAATTTTTCCATTTTGCCAAAGATTGGGGATAATCAAATTTAATATCCGGCAAAATAGCGTTTATCAGGCTCAAAAAAGCACTTCTCTTTGCCAATACATTGGCTAAAAACTCTTGCTTATTGATTCGTATCATAACTTCCCCCTTGCGGTATTTCTGACCGGTCTTGAAGGCTTTTGCCGGAGGCATAAAAACACCTTGCACCTCCGAAAACAATATCAAGCGGTCTTTGGCTATCACACTTCCGCTGGTGGTGATCTTCAAGGGCACATCATGATTTTTCACCACTTCCACGAAAGCAGCCCGCTGCGTCTTTACGGCTTCCCGCCGGGGAGGTTTCTTACGACCGGACAAGACTTTCATTCCCCAAAAGCCAAGCACAATCACAAGCAATCCGGCGAGGGAAAGGATTAATTTTCGTTTGTTTATCATATCGCTTTTCATCTGTTTTATTAAATATGTTGAATATTATCTTGAATTTTCCGGAGTACGCGAATAGTAGTTTGGACTTCTTCGTCCGTAAGCCCCTTTTCCACCTTCACGGCAAAATCATTTAACAAAGGGCGCGCACTATTGACAATTTCCAAGCCCTTTGCGGTAATATAAATACCGTTTACACGGCGGTCATTTTCCGTGGGAACCCTTCTGACATAGGATTTCTTTTCCAACGTATTAATCATCCGGGTCAAGGAAGATTTATCCCGTTCGGCATATACCGCCAGTTCGTTTTGCGATATTCCTTCCTTGTTGGCAACCATTTTCAGGATAAAAAATTGCATTTTGCTAATCTCAATCCGGTTTTCTTCCAAAAGTTCTTCCAGACGGTGGTCCATCAACCGCACCGTCTTACCCAACCAAGGAGCAATATAATTCGTATAATCCGCTTTCATACTGTTTGTTTAAGCAATTTTGCCACACCCTACAAGATTTCATTTCCCAACTTCTCTCCTTTCATTCCTTGAATCCTCTCCTATTCGTGAAAATTTTCCGCAAAGGAAAACAAAATAATTGTTGCATATACAACTATTTTTAATTATTTTTTTAGGCTTTGCCAAAAACAAATGCCGGAACATCGAATTGCCGGCTATCTCAGCAAAAGCCACAGCGAATCAGTCAAGAATCTCAGCAAATCACATACGCTCAAAATGACTGCTTTCAGAACGAACCTGACGATTTATCGGACATTCCAGACGGACTCTGTTAAACCGGACGCCGGAAAGCCATACCGCAAGCAATTTTCCGGCGGCAAAAGGAAGTTGGAAAAGGGAATAAAAAAAACATTGCAATTGAAAAATTTATAATTTTGCGCCCGTAAAAAATAGAAGTATATGTTTGAAGGATTAAGTTCGAGACTGGAACGCTCATTTAAGGTCTTAAAAGGGCAAGGAAGCATCACCGAGGTGAATGTTGCGGAAACGCTCAAAGAAATACGCCGGGCATTGATAGATGCGGATGTCAGCTACAAAGTGGCAAAAGATTTTACCCAACGGGTAAAAGAAAAAGCCTTGGGACAAAAAATATTGACTGCCGTATCTCCGCAACAGTTAATGGTGAAAATCGTTCACGATGAGCTGGCAGAACTGATGGGCGGGAGTTCCGCAGATATTAACCTTAGCGGCAAACCTGCTGTCATTCTTATAGCCGGTCTGCAAGGCTCGGGAAAAACAACTTTTTCCGCAAAACTGGCAAGGTACCTGAAAAGCAAAAAAGGGAAAAAACCGCTTTTGGTAGCCGGAGACGTTTATCGTCCTGCGGCTATCGACCAGTTGAAAGTACTGGGGGAACAAGTCGATACAAAAGTTTACAGCGAAGAAGGCAACAAGAATCCGGTAGAAATAGCACAAAATGCCATTAAACATGCCAAAGATTACGGTTATCAAGTAGTGATTATCGATACTGCCGGACGTCTTGCCGTGGACGAAAAGATGATGGACGAGATTTCAGCCGTCAAAGAAGCCGTCTCGCCCCAAGAAATCCTCTTTGTAGTGGACTCCATGACCGGTCAAGATGCGGTCAATACTGCGAAAGCCTTCAATGACAGACTGAATTTTGACGGAGTCGTATTGACAAAATTGGACGGAGACACCCGGGGTGGAGCTGCCCTGACCATTCGTTCGGTAGTTGAAAAACCGATTAAATTTGTCGGTATCGGAGAGAAGCCCGAAGCCCTGGACGTTTTTCACCCCAGCCGTATGGCAGACCGTATCCTCGGTATGGGAGACATTGTGTCTTTGGTAGAGAAAGCCCAAGAACAATTTGACGAAGAGGAAGCCCGGAAACTACAAAAGAAAATCGCCAAAAACCAGTTTGATTTCAATGACTTCTTGAAACAAATCAAGCAAATCAAGAAGATGGGGAATCTCAAAGACCTGATGGGGATGATCCCCGGAATGGGTAAAGCCGTAAAAGATTTGGACATTGATGATGATGCATTCAAAAATGTTGAAGCTATCATATATTCGATGACACCGGAAGAAAGAGCCAATCCGAAAATCATTGATGGTAGCCGGAGGAGAAGGATTGCCAAAGGCAGTGGTACCGAGGTACGGGAAGTTAACCAACTTATCAAACAACTTTCGGATACCCAAAAACTGATGCGAAAAATGCAAGGCGGAAGAGGAAGAAAGATGATGAAAATGATGGGAAGACGCAGACGATAACTTATACTTTTTTTGAATTATGATTTTAGACGGAAAGAAAGCCGCCAAGGAGCTTAAGATGGAAATTGCCAAGGAGGTTGCAGGCATGATAGACAAAAACCTTTCTACGCCCCACCTCGCCGCTGTCATTGTAGGCGAAGACCCTGCCAGCCAGACCTACGTACGAAGCAAGGAGAAAGCCGCCAAAAGTGTTGGCATCACCTCAACCATTTATCAACTGCCGGAACAAACTTCCGAAAAGGAGCTTTTAGAGATAATTAATTTTCTAAACAACGATGACGACATAAGTGGATACATAGTACAACTACCTCTCCCTCAGCATATTGATGAACAAAAAATACTTTTATCCATCGACCCGCGTAAGGATGTTGACGGTTTTCACCCTGCCAATATCGGGAGAATGGTGTTGGGACTGCCAAGCTATATTCCCGCCACTCCCTTGGGAATATTAGAGCTCCTGCGGAGAAATAATATTCAAATGGAGGGAAAAAATGTGGCAGTCATCGGGAGAAGCCATATTGTGGGACTTCCCATGAGCATCTTGTTCGGGCAAAAAGCAGCGTACGGAAATGCCACTGTAACCCTTTGCCACAGCAGAACTAAAAACCTGACTTCCATCGTCAAAGAAGCTGATGTAGTCGTTGCCGCTATCGGAGTGCCTCGATATATCAAAGCGGAGATGATAAAGCCGGGTGCTGTCGTCATAGATGTCGGGATTCACCGTTTACCGGCTTCCAACGAAAAAGGATACATTCTCACGGGAGATGTGGACTTTGAAGAAGTGGAAAAAGTTGCCAAGGCGATCACGCCCGTGCCCGGTGGTGTAGGACCTATGACTATTGCCGCACTTCTGCTGAATACGTTGAAAGCTCACAAAGGAGAGATTTATTCTTAATTGTCTTTGCAACAAAAAAAATACTATTTTTGCGTTAAATAAAAATAATATACAGATGAAAAAAATGTTAGAAGGTAAAGTTGCGATAATTACGGGTGCTGCCCGTGGTATCGGAAGAGCCATTGCATTGACCTTCGCTGCCGAAGGAGCCAATGTTGCCGTAACGGACATCCGCTTGGATGAAAATACCGAATCATTGGAAAAAGAATTAGCTGCTCTCGGAGTGAAAGGGAAAGCCTACGCTTCCAATGCGGCTGATTTTGAGGACTCTCAAAACGTAGTCAAGGAAGTAGTCAAAGATTTTGGCACAGTGGATATTTTGGTCAATAATGCCGGCATTACACGCGACGGATTATTGATGCGAATGTCTGAGAAAGACTGGGATATGGTCATTAACGTGAACCTGAAATCCATTTTCAATATGACCAAAGCGGTACAAATGGTAATGTTGAAACAAAAACACGGTGCTATCATCAACATGAGTTCTATCGTGGGCGTGAACGGTAATGCAGGGCAAGCAAACTACGCTTCCTCCAAAGCCGGTTTGATCGGTTTTACCAAATCCATTGCGCAAGAATTGGGTTCCCGTAACATTCGCGTAAATGCGGTTGCCCCGGGCTTTATTGCCACGGCTATGACCGAAAAATTGCCGGATGACGTACGCAAAGAATGGATAAAAAATATTCCGCTGCGGCGGGAAGGATTGCCCCAGGATATCGCTAATGTATGCCTCTTCTTGGCTTCCGATCTGGCAAGTTATGTAACCGGCGAAGTGATTAAAGTAACCGGTGGGATGGGTATGTAAAAGATTGAAAAGAATATTTTCTATGATAATAAGAGGGGAGAACACCGTGGTGTTTCTCCCCTCTTATTGTTTTATGAATGCCGCATCCTCTTGATTTTGTGATGCTTTCAATTATGTAAATTTCACACTGAGCGTATCTTTCAAGAAAGGGTCGGCAAGCCAACGTATCTCCTTATACATTCTTTCCAAGCGTTTTTTATTCCGGGCTTTATACCCAATGGCAAAGTTCAATGATTTTGCCGGGACCCGAATCAGAATGCTTTTGCCGGTAGGGTTTTCAGGCAAATGAGCCTCTATTTTGTCCCACCATATTTCACTCATTACCATTTCCTTAAAGTTGACATGAAACGGACCGGCAAGAAAATCTTTTCCGGAAATCAAACCTTCGGAGGGATGAAGACCAATACGCAATATTTTCACTTGTGATTTTTCAAATATCCGGACTATCTCTTTCGTTTGCGAAACCGCCTCGGGAAGAGACAAAGGAAGATATTTTTTTTGCCGGTACATTTTTGCCAATGCCGTTCCGGCAATGACAAGCGTAGGGTAAATACGAGTAGTGTCCGCTCCCAATGCAACGATTTTCCGGGCAGTGAAAAGAGATTTTTCCGGAGTATCTCCGGGCAAACCTATCATCATTTGCAAGCCCAATTCAAAGTCATAGGAACGAATCAAAGAAGCAGCCGATTCTACATCCCTTACATCATGTCCCCTACCCGATTCCATAAGGACACTGTCGTCCAACGATTGAGCTCCCAGTTCGATGGCACTGACATTCATCTCCTTCAACATTTCCAAAATCTCCCCGCTAATATAATCGGGACGGGTGGAAATACGGATACCCCTAATCTGCTCTTTGCGAATAAAGGCTTGGGGGATTTCAAGCAATCTATGCTGTTCGTTGAGTGGCAAACCTGTAAAACTCCCCCCGAAGAAAGCCAATTCCACTTCGGTACTTGACAAATCGATAGTCGCCAAATGGGATTCTATGATCGACACGATTTCCCGGCTACCCGGCAATTTACGGTATCCGGTTATTTTTTCTTGATTACAAAATGTGCATTGAAAGGGACAAGCAAGTTCGGGGATAAAAACAGGAATATTAACATGACGCTTCATACGTCGGCATTATGCTTTAAGAGATTGCAGCATTTGTTCCGGTTTTGATTCGGAAAAGAAAGCATTTCCCATCACCAACACATCCGCTCCGGCATCAAATAACGGGGCGGCATTCGTCCGGTTAACGCCTCCGTCCACTTCGATCAGGACTTCCCGTTTGCATTGGTCAATCATCGTTTTCAAGGCTTGTACCTTCTGCAATGTATGAGGAATAAATTGCTGTCCACCAAACCCGGGGTTGACAGACATAATTAATATCATATCCGCAAACTCAACAATCTCACTCAAAGCCGCTACGGGTGTATGTGGATTGATAGCCACTCCGGCTTTCATACCTTGCTGATGAATCTCTTGGACTAATCGATGAATATGATAATTTCCTTCCAGATGTACCGTCAAATAGTCGGCACCACAGGCGGCAAACTCAGCAATGTATCTTTCCGGCTGCGTAATCATCAGGTGTACATCCTTCGGGAGGCTCGTAGCCTTGTCTATTTGCTTCAACAAAGGGAATCCAAAAGAAATATTGGGAACAAAAACACCATCCATTATGTCCAAATGTATCCAATCCGCTCCACTTTTTTCTATTTTGCGTATTTCAGATTGAAGATGCAGAAAATCTGCAGACAAAATGGATGGTGCAATGCGTCTCATTACTTGGCTAAGTATGACTTCAAAAGTTTATTTTTTGAAGTATGTTTGAGTTTTCGTAGTCCTTTTTCTTTGATTTGCCGAACTCTTTCGCGCGTTAGTCCAAACATATGTCCAATCTCATCCAGGGTCAATGGAGACTTCCCGTTCAAACCAAAGAAATACCGGATAACATCCGCCTCTTTGGGAGACAGTGTGGAAATAGCACGTTCGATCTCAATTTTCAAAGAATCGTATATTAAACCGTCTTCCGGTGTAACCGTCTCCTCACTTTTCAAAACGTCCAGCATCGTATTATCTTCATCTTGAACCAAGGGAGCATCAACGGAAACATGCCTTCTGGAAGTTTGTACCGAGTCTTTAACCTTCTTTTCATCCAAATCCATCTCGTTGGCAATCTCGTCCACACCCGGCTCTCTCTCCAATTGCTGTTCGAGGGAAGCATAGACCTTGTTGATTTTATTAATATCCCCGATTTTATTGAGAGGAAGGCGAACAATCCTGGCTTGTTCGGCTAAAGCCTGCAAAATAGATTGGCGAATCCACCATACGGCATAAGAGATAAACTTAAAACCACGCGTCTCATCAAAACGTTGAGCTGCCTTGATCAGTCCCAGATTCCCTTCGTTGATAAGATCGGGAAGGCTTAATCCTTGGTTCTGATACTGTTTGGCGACAGAGACCACAAACCGAAGATTAGCCTTCACGAGATGTTCCAATGCTTCTTCATCTCCGGCTTTAATACGCTGTGCCAGCTGAACCTCTTGTTCTGCAGTCAACAAATCCACTTTCCCTATCTCTTGCAAATATTTTTCAAGAGATGCGGTATTCCGGTTAGTAACCTGTTTTACAATTTTTAATTGCCTCATATATACCTTTTTAAGACCACCTTTTCACCACAAAAATCACGCCAATATAACACGCTGACATTTTACTAAATACCGGCGTCATCATAATACACAACCCGCAAAGGGGAAAAATGTTTATTTTACCTCAAACTATTTCCTGTGCCCCCGTTCCGGACGTGGCATCAATATTTTTCGGGAGAGTTTCAACTTACCGGTTTTGGGGTCAATTCCGATTAATTTTACTTTCACGGTATCTCCCTCTTTCATCACTTTTTCGAGGTCATCAATACGTTTCCAAGCGACCTCGGAGATGTGCAACAAACCGTCCGTTCCGGGAAGAATTTCAACAAAAGCGCCGAAAGGAGCAATTTTCTTCACCTTTCCCTCATACACTTTATTGAGTTCCGGTTTTTCGATAATCCGGTCGACCCATGCTCTCGCTTTTTGATAATCTTCTTTATTGACAGCGACAATCTCTATTCTACCGAAATCGCCTTCTTCTTCAATGATGATAGTCGTATTCGTTTCTCTTTGAATTTCTTGAATAACCTTTCCACCGGAACCTATGACCGCACCGATATCATCTTTCGGGATAGTGAAAGAAACAATGCGGGGCACATTTTCTTTGTAATCTTCCCGCGGTTTATCGATGGTTTTCAACATTTCATTAAGGATATGCAAACGTCCTTTTTTGGCTTGTTCGAGAGCCTCTTCCAAGACCTGATAGGAAAGTCCGTCCACTTTGATGTCCATTTGACAAGCCGTGATACCGTCCTTTGTTCCGGTAACTTTAAAATCCATATCTCCAAGATGGTCCTCATCACCGAGAATATCTGACAAAACGGCATACTTGCCTGACTCTTTATCCGTAATCAAGCCCATAGCGATACCGGAAACCGGTTTACGCATCTGAACCCCCGCATCCATCAAAGCCATGGTTCCGGCGCAAACGGTTGCCATAGAAGAAGAACCGTTGGATTCTAATATGTTGGAAACGACACGAATCGTATAAGGCATCTCATCTTTCCCGGGAATCATTGTTTTCAAAGCACGCATAGCCAAGTTACCATGCCCAATCTCTCTCCTGCTGGTACCCCGCAAGAAACGGGCTTCTCCGGTCGAAAAAGGCGGGAAATTATAATGCAACAAGAAGCGATTGGTTCCGGAAAGCACCGCTCCATCAATCATTTGCTCATCCAATTTCGTTCCCAACGTAACCGATGTTAAAGATTGGGTTTCCCCTCTGGTAAAAATAGCCGAGCCATGAGCTCCCGGAAGATAATCCACTTCTGTCCAGATAGGTCTGATTTCGTCCAATTTTCTTCCGTCAAGACGAATACTTTCATTCAACACCATATCACGGACTGCTTTCTTTTCCACATCGTGAAAATATCTGCCGACCATATTTTTCTTTTCGGCTTGTTCCTCCTCCGGCAAAGAGGCAAGAAACTCATCACGAATAGCGGCAAATGCTTCCGAGCGTTCATGCTTGCCGGAGCCTTGCAGAGCTACCTGATAGATTTTATCATATAATTCCGCAAACATTCTCTCCCGCAATTCTTCATCATTTTCTTCGTGCGAATAGCTTCTCTTCACCTTGGATTTTTCGACCAGCTCAGCCAATTCTTCTTGTGCTTTGACTTGGTTTTTGATGGCTTCATGAGCAAATTTCATCGCATCCAGCATATCTTTTTCGGATACCTCTTGCATCTCGCCTTCCACCATCATAATATTTTCTTTGGTAGCAGCCACCATCAATTCAATATCACATTCTTCCATCTCCTCCATAGTCGGATTGATAACAAATTCGCCATTGAGACGTCCTACACGAACCTCCGAAATAGGTCCGCCAAAGGGAATATCCGACACGGTAATCGCTGCCGAAGCTGCCAAGGCTGCCAGTGCATCCGGCATTATATTGTCTTCTGCGGAAATAAGCGATATGATCACCTGTGTCTCAGCATGATAATCACTTGGGAAAAGAGGTCTCAAAGCTCTATCCACCAATCGTGAGATAAGAATCTCATATTCCGAAGGACGGGCTTCTCTCTTAAAAAATCCACCGGGAAACTTTCCGGTAGCCGAATAATTTTCTCTATAATCAACGCTCAACGGCAGAAAATCAACGTCTGCATTTGCCTCTTTGTTAGATACAACGGTCGCCAACAACATGGTGCCTCCTTGCTTCACAACTACAGACCCGTGTGCCTGCGTTGCCAATTTCCCTGTTTCTATACTGATTTCATTAGCCCCTTGGGTAAATGTTACTTTAATTCCTTCTTTTGCCATAATTTACTCTTTTTCTTTTATTCTTTTCTTTCCGCTTTTCCGCCTGTTTTATTGACACCCAAATGAACGTTTCCAAAACTTTCAAAAAAACATTTTCATCAATTTAAGAAAAACGGAAAAAGGCAATTGTATAAATTGCCTTTTTCCGTCCTTTCCTTGTATGTACATTATTTTCTTAATCCCAATTCCTTAATCAGATTACGATATCTCTCAATATCCTTTCTTTTTAAATAATCCAACAATTTTCTACGTTTCCCTACCATGAGAATCAACGAACGCTCGGTAGCAAAATCTTTTTTGTTTTTTTTCAAATGCTCGGTTAAGTGCTTGATACGATAGGTAAACA
>WFZU01000160.1 GCA_015489405.1 Bacteroidales bacterium | reverse complement strand
GAATTCCGTATGGATGAAGAATATCTCAAAAACTGGGAAAAGGAAGTTGCCGACCACCACGGTAAAAATGATGAAGAATACAAGGAAGATATGGAGCAAATCGCTCACTTTCGTGCGAAGATGAAAGCCGACTCTACCGATCATATTTCCTTTTATTCCATCATGTGTGAGAGTTATAAGCCAATCGAAGAGAATAAATGAAAATAAAATGGCGTAAGTGGAATAGAAATATCCACCGGGACTTGGGATATTTCTTTGTCGCTATGACATTAATTTATGCTATCTCGGGCATCGCTATCAATCATTTGCATGATTGGAATCCCAATTTTGATATTGACGTTACGGATATTTCCGTCGATGTCAAGCAGGAGCTCACGCCGCTTGACAAATCCCATATCCTCCGCTTGTTGGACAAATATGGGGAGCGGGCTCATTACAAAAACCATTATCTGCAAAGTTCCGGGAAGCTGAAAGTGTTCCTGAAAGGAGGAGATTTGGTGCTGAATATTCACAGTGGTGAAGGGATCATCGAACATATTCACAGGAGACCGGTATTTCACGCTATCGACTACCTGCATTACAATCCGGGAGAATGGTGGACCTGGTTCTCGGACTTTTTTGCCGCTTCCTTAATCATCCTTGCCATTAGCGGAATGTTTATACTGAAAGGCAAAAACGGCATCAAAAGACGGGGAGCCGTTCTCGTAATTGCGGGAATAATAGTCCCCCTGCTGTTTCTATTGCTTTTTTATGATTGAGTTGTATTTCCCGGCAAACGCCACTTTTGCAAGAATAAATGCTGTTCGCTAAAGACAGGCAAATCATGAAAAATAAAAAAGCAGCCCTTACCGGCTGCTTTTCTTTATTAACAATTCAAATTTTATAAGTCATGAACCGTTTCTACGATTTCCATTCCACGCATCAAAGCCTTTTCATTATCAGCCAACATGTGGTGATAACGTTCGGGCAATGATTTTTTCAATCCTTTGACCACATTCTCCGTTTTCACCAAGGGATTTATTTTCAGCAAGCCACCCAAGACGATCATATTAAAGCCTTTGGGCATTTTCATGGCAGCCGCTTCTTTGGCAGCCTCTACTTTGGCAATCCGAATATCCGTACGCGTCGGAGGGTGCAAAATACCATTGGGGTCATAGAGCAAAAGACCACCGGGTTTGACGGTATGCTCAAATTTGGTCATGGATTGTTGATTCAAAATAATCGCCGTATCATAACGGGTGATAATCGGCGAACTAATCCGTTCGTCGCTGAGGATAACCGTAACATTAGCCGTTCCACCCCGCATTTCCGGACCATAAGACGGCATCCAAGTAACTTCCATATCTTGCATAATGGCAGAATAGGCTAAGATTTTTCCCATTGAGAGAACACCTTGCCCACCAAATCCTGCTATAATTATTTCTTCTGTCATAATTGAAAAATTTTATTTAACTAATTTACCATCTTTTTTAATATCTCCGAGCGGATAAAACGGGAACATATGTTCTTCCATCCATTCATTGGATTTGACAGGCGTCATTTTCCAACCGGAATTACAATTGGAAACAATTTCGATAAAAGTAGTTCCCTTCTTCGCCAACTGATCCTCAAAAGCCTTACGGATAGCCCTTTTAGCCTTTCTTACCGCTGCAGGTTTGTGAACTGCATGACGACTGACCGAATACACGCCGGGCAGTTGTGCTATCAACTCCGTTATTTTCAAGGGATGTCCCATAATGTCTGCTTCTCTTCCGAAAGGAGAGGTAGAAGACTTCATACCTTCCAAAGTCGTAGGAGCCATTTGACCACCGGTCATACCGTAAATACCGTTATTAATGAAGATGATTGTAATATTCTCACCGCGGTTACAAGCGTGAATAGTTTCAGCTGTACCGATAGCGGCAAGGTCGCCATCACCTTGGTATGTGAATACCAACTTATTAGGCCACAATCTCTTCATCCCCGTAGCCACAGCCGGAGCACGACCGTGAGCCGCTTCCGACATATCTACATTCATAAACTCATAAGCTAATACGGAACAGCCGACGGGAGCTACCCCAAGGACATCTTCCTGTATTCCCATTTCTTCTACCACTTCCATTGTAATACGGTGAGCCGTACCATGCCCACAACCCGGGCAGTAGCTAAGTACTTTATCTGTCATTAAAGGGGTCTTTTTATAGACCACCTCTCCGGTTTTTATTATTTCTTCTCTTGTTATTGACATATCTTATCCTCCTATTAGTTTTTGTTTCATTGCATCTACCACTTCTTCGGGAGAAGGAATCATTCCTCCCATTCTACCGTAGAATTCGACCGGAATCCTACCATTGACCGCCAATCGTACGTCTTCGACCATTTGACCGGCATTCATTTCCACGGTGAGTATTCCTTTAACCTTTTCTGCTAATTGTGAAATTTCCTTTTTGGGGAAGGGCCAAAGCGTAATCGGTCTCACCAATCCCACTTTATATCCTTCCTCACGCAATAAGTCCATTGCCTTGAAACTCACTCTGGCACTCGTACCGAAAGCTACGATAATATATTCCGCATCTTCGACATTGAGCATCTCTACGATTACTTCGTTTTCTTCAATCTTTTTGTATTTCGCTTGCAAGGCATGATTGTGTCTTTCAAAACGTTCCGGATCAAGATCCAAAGAGGTGATAAACGTACGCTCCGCATCTTTTTTACGTCCGGTAGTCGCCCAAGGATACAGCTCTTTGATTTTATCGTCGGCTAAACGTTCTTTTTGTGGCTTCAAGGTTACTTTTTCCATCATTTGTCCGATGGCACCGTCTGCCAAAATCATTGCCGGCGTTCGGTATTTGAAAGCCAATTCAAAAGCGGTATGCACAAAATCATACATTTCCTGCACGGAAGAAGGAGCCAACGTAATCAGACGGTAATCTCCGTGTCCTCCGCCTTTGGTCGCTTGAAAATAATCCGCTTGCGCCGGTTGGATAGCCCCCAAACCGGGACCTGCACGCATCACATTGACAATCAAAGCCGGCAATTCCGCTCCGGCAATATAAGAAATTCCTTCTTGCTTTAAACTTACTCCGGGACTGGACGAAGAAGTCATTACCTTCTTACCCGTACCGGCACCACCGTACACCATGTTGATAGCAGCTACTTCACTCTCCGCCTGTAAGACAACCATTCCGGTTCGTAACCAGGGTCTTTCAGCGGCTAAATACTCTAATACTTCAGATTGAGGAGTAATAGGATACCCGAAATAACCATCCACACCTTCGCGAATCGCTGCCTCGGCTAATGCCTCATTACCCTTCATTAATTTTATTTCTTTTTCCATTCTAATAACTTTTTTTTATAAACGTACTCTATAAACTGTGATTACTCCGTCGGGACATACGGTTGCACAATTGGTACAGCCGATACAATTGTCATGCACATCCTGCATATACTTATATCCCTTCTCATTCACTTTATCTACAATTTCAATAGTGTTGGTAGGACACACCGGAATGCACACCATACACCCCTTGCATTTGTCCACGTCCACTACAATTGCGCCTTTTACTTTTGCCATAATATATATTTTTTTTATTTTTAACAGGGCACGAAATTACAACTTTTTTTATTTATAACAACAATAAATTTATATAATTTCCTTTCCCTTGGATAAGCCTGGTTTTGTTGAAAAACTCAATAGCTGTATTTTTTTGCATACCGGCATACGTTTGCGACGAACCGGTATTGTTTTGAGCAGGAAACCTTTCAGGATTAAATTCATTACCTTTGACATATTTGAAATAAAAAAATTTTTACTGCTTATAAGAAAAACGACAAATTTTTTAG
>WFZU01000159.1 GCA_015489405.1 Bacteroidales bacterium | reverse complement strand
GCATAAAAAAGTTGTTATGCAAGTAAAAGATTCACAAATTACGGAAGCTCTTTTGAGCCTCATCTTACCGGATGAAATTTTTAAATATTTTGAAATAACAAATATCAAAACTACTCAAGACAAGATAGAGATTTATTTAGATGAGCTAAATATTGCTCCGGAGGAATATGCTAAGGGAGAACTGGAGTCAAAAGGATTTGGGAAGGCTATTACAGTTCATGATTTTCCAATACGCGACAGGTTCGTACATTTGTATGTACGGAGGCGAAAATGGAAAGTAAAATCGAACAACAAGATAATAAGTCGAGATTGGAAAATAACAGCAAAAGGGACGCGATACACAAAGAGTTTCGCTACTTTTTTAAAAGAAGTACTTGGATAACTACGCAATAAGTAGCAACAGTTTAGAAAAGTTTTATGGTATAAAAGGCAAGCAATTATCGCAGCAATACAAAGAGCATCTGAGTGACTTTAATCAATGGGAACAGAAGAGCCATGCAAAAGAGTGGCTGCTTTTTCCTGATAATATTGGCAAGTGGTTAAGTATAGACGAGACAGCACTTTCTAATGGGGAACTCTACACGATTATAACCAACAAAGAAGCTCATGGAAAGAAAGGTGCGTTAGTTGCAATAATAAAAGGGACAAATTCCGATAAAATCATATCAATTATTGAGAAGATACCGGACGCAGCACTTGAACTTGTGAAAGAAGTTACTTTAGATATGGCAGGTTCAATGAACAAAATAGTCAAGCACTGTTTTCCACAAGCTGCCCGGGTGATAGATCGTTTTCATGTTCAGAAATTAGCTTATGATGCGATTCAAGAAATACGTATCACCCATAGGTGGAAAGCAATTAACAGAGATAATCAGTTGAGAAGGGAGGCGAAAAAAAACGGAGAGAAATTCCATCAAAAATTGTTTGAGAATAAAGATTCCGAAAGACAATTGCTTGCAAGAAGTAGATATTTGCTTTTTAAATCCAAACATGATTGGACAGAAAAACAAAAAGATAGAGCAGTAATCTTGTTTAGAGAATATCCTGACTTAGAAGAAGCCTATAATCTATCTCATTCTTTAAAAATGATTTATTCGCAAACGAAGGATAAAAAAGTAGCATATACAAAGTTAGCACAGTGGTATAACAAAGTAGAGAAAGCAGGTTTTAGTTCTTTCAGTACAATAGCAGACACAATTCAAACGCATTACAAAGCTATTCTAAATTTCTTCGATAACAGAAGTACAAATGCTTCCGCTGAGTCATTTAATGCAAAACTTAAGGCTTTCAGAAAAACTCAAAGAGGGGTTAGTGATATGAGTTTCTTCTTGTATCGGGTGGCTATGATATATGCTTAATATTTCTCCGTCCCCCCCCAACTTTTTAAACTGTTCCAAAATCAGTTCAAGAAAATCCACAAAAGCGTAAAGCACTATGATTTCGTTTTGAGGCTATGCCACTGCGTCAAAAACAAACCTACCAAGACAAACCCCATCCCCAATAATTTGAACAGTCCAAACACCTCCCCCAAAACAAAAAATGCATACAGCGCCGCAATTACGGGGATAAGGTTGGCAAAAGCTTCCGTCCTCGCCATACCGATATATTTGACCGCCAAAACATAAAAGATGTATGCGAGAGAAGAACAGAGAAAAGCAAGCGCCAGGAAATAAGAAACCATCTCCACGCCTCCGGCAAACACAAATCCATCTTCCCAAGCTAACAATGGGAGGAAATATATCAGCCCGAAAAGATTTTGTATGGCAATAATAAAAATCGCATCATATCGATGACTCATATCCTTGATAAAAACGGTATATACCACCGCAGACCCCACGGCTAAGAACAAAAATAACATTCCGGCGAATGAGCCGTGAATATCGAAACCGTTTTCATACACAATAAAGCCCACTCCGATAAAAGAAACCACAAATCCCGTAATATTCAGAAAAGAGAATGGTTCATCAAACCAAATCCACGCAATCGCTGCAATAAAAAGAGGAATCGTCGCTATAATCAGGGCAGCCGTAGTGGACGTAGTCAAAAATATCCCGTAATTTTCACCGATAAAATAAATAAAGGGAAGGAAAAAGCTTAGTATCGCAAAGCGGAGAAGGTCTTTTGCAGGGACTTTCACCAACTTTCCACTTAAAAGCAAATAGGCAAACAGAAACGCAGCGGAAAGCGACAAACGGATAAAAATCGTATAGACGGGAGAAAAAAATTCCAGCACGGTTTTTGACCAACCGAAAGAAAGCCCCCAAAGCAGCATTGCCGCCATCGCAAAAAGTCCGCCTTTTACTTCATCTTTCATAACACCACCATATCGCTTTACATTTACCAACTGCCTCCGGCGCCGCCGCCACCAAAGCTACCGCCACCGAAACCGCCAAAGCCGCCTCCACCAAAACTGCCTCCGCCAAAACCACCGCGCGAACCGCCACCGAAGCCACTGCCCCAGATAAATGGACCGCCGGTACTCGTAAAGCCCCTGCCGCTACCGGTAGAAGAGCTATTCCCTCCCCGGCTGTTGCGGGTCAATACGATAAAGATAACAATCATAATAAGCAAAAATATGACCACCGGAAATCCGCTGCCCTGTTCATCATCTTTGGAAAATTCGCCTTTCAGGCGCGCCATAATCTCATCTACGGCAGCATCGAGCCCGCCGTAATAATCCCCTTTTTTGAAAAAGGGAATCATTTTTCGCAAAACAATACGTTTGGCAATCGCATCCGGTATCGAAGCCTCCACCCCATAACCGGTAGCAATGAAAGCCTCTCCCCGGCTCCGTTCCGTCTTGGGCTTCAACAGGATAACAACCCCATTGTCAAATCCTTTTTGTCCGACCTTCCAAGCTTCCCCTATCCGCTGTGCGAAATCCGCTTTGTCGTACCCCTGCAAGTCAGGAACGATTACCACCGTTATCTGGGTGGAGGTAGAATCATCGAAAGCCACTAATTTCCGTTCCAGTGCATCCTGCTGCGCTTCACTCAACAAGCCGGCAAAGTCATTCACCAAGCGAGGAGGCTGCATCGGTTTAGGCAAATCATCCTGCGCACCGAGCACGCCGGAAGTCATAAACCAAAGCACAAGCCAAAATAGTCTTAATGTTTTCATCGTCCTCATCTAATTGAATGAAATATCGTCGGGCAATTCGTTCACATCATCCGTTTGATACGGGAAAAATTCTTGCAATTTCTCTCCTGCCAGCCGGATGCCGGCGACCAGACCTTCCGTGAACTCTCCTTTTGCAAAATGTGCCGCCAAAACGTCTTTCACTTCATTCCAAAAGTCCTCCGGCACACACTTGTCAATACCTTCGTCTCCGATAATGGCAAAACGCCGGCTCCGGAGACTCAAATAAAAAAGCACTCCGTTGCGTGCAGCGGTTTGATGCATTCGCAGTTTGCGAAAAGCTTTGGTAGCGCAGTCCAGGACATCCTTTTTGAAACAGCGGTCTTCAATATGCACGCGTATCTCTCCCGAAGTATTTTTTTCGGCTTCTTGGATCGCTTTGACAATAGCGGATTTCTGCTCCGCAGAAAAAAAATTACGCGAACGTTTCTGAAACAATCCCCACATTAAAATTCCACTTTCGGTGCATTTTCAGAACCTTCGGCAGCCTTGAAATAGGCTTTCTTTTCAAAACCAAAAATACCGGCAAGCATATTTTTAGGGAATGTCCGTATCGCTTGATTGTATTCCTTAGCGACCTCATTAAACTTCCTCCGCTCTACCGAAATACGGTTTTCCGTTCCTTCCAACTGCGCTTGCAGTTCAAGAAAATTCTGATTGGCTTTCAGGTCGGGATAGCGTTCTACGACCACGAGCAATTTGGAAAGAGCTCCGCTAAGACCACTTTGAGCCTTTTGAAATTCTTGTAATTTCTCCGGCGTCAGATTCGAGGGGTCAATCTTAGTGGAAGTCGCTTGGGCACGGGCTTTGACAACCGCTTCCAGGGTCTCTCTTTCGTGTGTGGCATAGCCTTTCACGGTATTGACCAGATTGGGTATCAAGTCGGCACGCCGTTGATAAGCCGTCTCCACATTCGCCCACTGAGCACCTACTTTCTCATCCATTTTTACCATTGAGTTGTACATGCTCATCACCCAAAATCCGAGAAGCACGATGACTCCGATAATAATTAAATTCTTTTTCATACTGTTTTGTGTTTTCTTTTTTTGCAAAGGTAACATTATTTACGGGACATACGGGAATTAATTTACACGGGAACATCATCCGTAATTCGCTCCCGACTTATTCCGGGTTTTGATTCCCGCAGTGCCCGGAAAAAAACAAACCCTCACACCTGCATTTTCAATAGATGTGAGGGCATTGATACGGGCTTGTTAAAGCAAACTTATTTCGTAAGGCTTTCTACATAAGTATTGACAAACTTAGTCAATTCTTCGCCTTTGAGCATATCTTTCATCAGTTTGGCAGAATAGACGATGCGGGAAGCCAATTCTTCTTTTAGTTTTTCATCCTTTTCTTCGTTCAATTTTACAATCAAAGGATGATTTTCATTCACCACAAAGTTGTAGGAATCCGGCAAAGCACCCATCATATTCATTCCACCGCCGAGCATGGACATATCCCGCATGCGGCGCATAAATTCCGTTTCGGTAATCGTAGCCGGCATTTCTTGTTCGTCCATCACCTCAAAGACAACCGTAAACTCCGGCGAGAGAAATTTGGAAAAAAGCTTTTTGAGTGCCTCTTTGGTTTCTTCCTTCAATTTTGATTCAGCCGTCTCTTCCTTTTGAATCAGTTTGCTAATGACGTCCGCATCTACCCGCACAAAACGTGCATTCTCAAATTTTTGTTCCAAATGATTCACAAAATGGCTGTCTATCACGCCATCCATCAACAAAACATCATAGCCTTTGCTCTTGGCTTTTTCGATGTAGGGATATTGTTTTTCGGCATCGGTGGTATAGAGATAAACCAATTTTTTATCCTTGTCCGTTTGATTTTCTTCAATAAGGCTTTCGTACTCATCAAAAGTAAAATATTTCCCATCCACGTTTTTGAGTAAGGTAAAGTTTTTGGCTTTTTCATAAAATTTCTCTTCCGAAATAATACCATATTCGATAAACACCTTAATATCATCCCATTTTTTCTCAAAACCGGCTCTATCCTTTTTGAAGAGTTGTGCCAACTTGTCGGCGACTTTTTTCAAAATATGATTAGAGATTTTTTTCACATTGCTATCGCTTTGCAAATAGCTGCGGGAAACGTTCAACGGAATATCCGGCGAATCGAGCACTCCGTGAAGAAGCGTCAAAAAGTCCGGCACGACTCCTTCAACATTATCCGTGATAAAAACCTGATTACTATATAGTTGTATCTTGTCTTTGCGAACTTCTACATTTTGTTGAATCTTAGGAAAATACAAGATTCCGGTCAATTTGAACGGATAATCCACGTTGAGATGTATATGGAACAGCGGCTCCTCAAATACCATCGGATAGAGCTCGCGATAGAATTTCTTATAATCCTCATCTTTCAGTTCACTGGGTTTGCGAAGCCAGATAGGATTTGTATTATTGATGATATTGGGGACCTCAACCGTCTCATATTTATCGTTCCCATCTTTATCCTTTTCGCCTGTTTTGACACTTTCGGTCTTCATTCCGAATTGTACCGGAACAGGAAGAAATCTGCAATATTTATTCAACAACTGCTCGATTTTGGAATTTTCAAGGTAATCCAAAGAGTCGTCATTGATATGTAAAACAACTTCGGTACCCCGGTCGCTTTTATCCGTTTCTTCCAAGATGTATTCGGGGCTGCCGTCACATTCCCAATGAACAGCTTTCGTTTGCCCACCTTTTTTGTAGGTCTTCGTAAAAATCTCAACACGGTCGGAAACCATAAAAGAAGAATAAAAACCCAATCCGAAATGACCGATAAGGTTGGCTCTCTCTTCTGCCGATTTATTTTTATATTTTTTGACAAATTCTTCCGCACCGGAGAAGGCAATCTGTGCAATATATTTTTCCACCTCATCAGCCGTCATTCCCACGCCGCGGTCAATGACCTTAATCGTTTTGGCATCTTTATCCACCACGACCTGAATGGTCAAATCTCCCAGTTCATCCTTCACTTTTCCCATCGCGGCAAGCGCTTTGAGTTTTTGGGTAGCATCCACGGCATTGGAAACCAATTCACGCAAAAATATTTCGTGATCCGAATACAAAAATTTCTTGATAATCGGGAAAATATTCTCCGTCTGTACGTTAATCGTTCCTTTCTTCATAATATATCTTTTTTTGTTCTTCAAATTTTTGGTTTGAGCCAGACCAAATCCTATGCCAAGGGCGGGAATGTGACATTTTGACGTATCCAAAACCGGGACACGTTAAACCCGGAAGTTCATTCCATTTTATCAAAGCAAAGCAAACAATCTCCCGGAGAGCGAAATAAAAAAGGCTGTCCCAAGCGAACTGAGACAGCCTTGTATTGTGTTTGTCTATAATGCCCAATAGCCTCGTTGCACTCAAACCCTCGGCTATACGGACAAGCACTACATTATCAAAAACCAACAAACATTATTTCACTTTAAAGGTTCTTGCCGGTCGAGGTTTTACCTCATCCTTTTTGGGTATATAAACGTACAAAATACCGTTTTCGTATTTGGCATCGATTTTTTCCGTGTTAATTATTTCCAAAGGCAAGGTAAAAGAGCGGTTGAAACTACGGAACGTATATTCCATTTTGCTGTATGTTCCTTCCTCTTCTTGCTTCTCCTCGACATTTCCACTTACCGTGAGCGTATCTTTATCCAGCAAAATTTCAAAATCCTCTTTCTTCATTCCCGGGACGATAAAACTCAATTCAAAACCGTCCTCGGTCTCCTTGATATTTACCGGAGGCACAAAATCCGTATTTCTTTGTGCGGTTTCATTGGCGAAAAATTCGTTAAGCAATGAATTAAAAACCGGATTGTAACCGGTGTTTCCTCTTCTGATGATCGTTGTCATAATATCTATTTTTTTGTGTTAGTAAACTTTTTCTCAACTCGACAAAGCCCCCTTCAAATCCTGTTCCACGAACATTTTTACGCCATAATGGCTTAAAAAGCAATACACAAACACTTTTTTGCTGCCAGAATGGCTTGATTCATACTTTTTGTTATATGAAAGGAGGGGATATACGAACCTAATTAACGAAAATTAATAACGGAGGCTCAAATGAATCTCGCTAAAAACTTAATGATGATATGAAAACTTTCTAATCAAGTAATCCAACATATTATCTTCGGATACATTACCAATAAAATCAGTGTCATCAGACGAATAGAGTTTTATTACTTCTCCAATTACTTCTTTGACATCTATTTGTTTTTTTTGAATCGAATACACGTCTAATGTAGTACCGAATCTAGGCATACCACCTCCATCGAAATAATGTAAAGATTGGCCGGATTTCAAAAAAAATGAATTAGTAATAATAGAACGATCGTGTGGGGCCTTACTTCCTTGCCCACCGACGATCTTTATATT
>WFZU01000158.1 GCA_015489405.1 Bacteroidales bacterium | reverse complement strand
CAATAAAAGCGTTTAATTATGAAGAAAGTCTTATTTTTTCTTGTATTCTTAGGTAGTTTTTCATGGATTTACGGACAAGTCGCTATCAATCAAGACGGTTCGGAACCTGCACCCGGCGCAGCATTACACGTCAAAGGTGCCGGCGGGAACTTTTACATCAGGGATGCGGACGGACAAGTCGGGGTAGGCACCGTCAATCCGGAGACGACATTACACATTTTGAACAACCAACCCGTATTGCGTATTCAGGATGAGGGAAGCGGAAATGCCGCCGTGGCAAAAATTGAGTTCGGAGGAACCAATTCCGGCAGTTTTGAGAGTGTAGGTTCTATCGGTGATTATACGGGGGCTCAATATTTGGGCGTTGTTGCCTCTTCTGCTTTCGATGTTAAGGTAAACGGACACAATAGTATTCGCATCAACAGTTCGGGAAATGTAGCTATCGGCACTTTAGGCGCAGCCGAAAAATTGCATGTCAAAGGAAATATCTACGTCGAAGATGGTAAAGTGATGCGCAATAGCACTACTACATCAGACCTTATTCCCATTGCTTACGGCGTAGTATATAAAAACGGAAATATCCTTTCAGGAACCGGAAATTTTACAGTAACACACGCAGGAACAGGAGATTACCGCATTGAGATAAATGGCGAAACCTATGATAGTGACCTTTATACGTGTGTAGCAACGCCTCGCAATACAATAAACCTTATGCTCCTTACCATGGGTGACAAAAATGGAAAATTACGTATTCGTACTTGGTTTAAAAGCGGAACTGCAGCTGACAACAGCTTCCACTTTATCGTATATAAGCCATAGTATTGATCCATTTACAATTTTCGCAAAATCGCAAAAGAGTTTATTTTTTTAATCAAGAAATAAACTCTTTTTATTATCCGTAAGGAGAGCAGGAATATTAGTACTTTTGCCAAAAAATTGGTGTTATGCGTATTTTCGTAATGTTTCTGGTATTGGTTCTTGCGTTCTTTTATGTCGGAGCTTTGTTGCTACCGAAGAGATTGCAGGTAGATGAACAAAAGCTGATACACAGTCCCAAAGACCGTGTTTTCGCTTATCTCAATTGTATGAAAAATTGGGAAACTTGGAGTCCGTTTCAATCCAATATTACGGAAGCAAAATACAGCGGTGCGGATTGTGGCAAAGGCTCCCGCTTGCTGTGGAAAGACAAGAAAAATTCAGGTTCCCAAGAGATTAGTGCCTCCTTCCCCACGGACAGTATTATTTACCGCTGGACTTTTAACGAAGGGGATCAGGCGATAAGCAAGATGATTTTGCAGGATGACCCGAAAGGAACGCTTGTGCATTGGACCCTGGACACGAAAATGAATTATCCCTGGGGCTACTGGATAAGCTATTTTCTGCTGAAACCCAATACGGAAGCCAGTTTCCGTCTGGGACTTTACAATCTTGATAGTCTGGCAAAAGCCAACTCCATCATTCCTGCGAAGCAGCAATAAGTCCCTGCATATTTTTCAAAAAAGATTATTTCCGGGCTATATAGAAAAGGTCGAAGCAACGGTCATGCGCTTTTTCTATGCGGTAGTCATCCATCGAAATGTCCGAGACCAAAGAAGTATTGTTTTTCAATAATTTACGCCGGTTGATACGATTCAAAATATCGTAGGGAATTTGCAAAACAAAACGGGGCAGTCGATATTGAAGGTTAAAAATATCAAACCTTGTAATGCGTTCAACGGATTTTTTGTTCTTTTCGTAGTATTGCATAATTTTCTCATTGCCCGAGACCCCCAATGCTTCCACATGGGGAAAATCTTCGGACAAAAGCTTTTTGAACTCCTCTATGGTGTATTCCCTGACATGCCAAGGGTTGCGGGTAAGCGACATTTTACGGTTGGGGGTCGAGACGATAAATTCTCCTCCTTTGCGGAGAATGCGATGAATTTCCTTGACAAGGGCTTGGTCTTTAGGAATATGCTCTATCACTTGAAAAGAGACCACATAATCCACCGATTCGTCCTCAATTTGCTGCAAAGGAGGAACTTTCATTTCCAGAAAGGTAACGTTCTCTTGTTTTATATGGTCCACCACCGGAGAACGGTGTTTGTCTATCGTGATAAACGTATCACAATGAGGAGCTATAATATCCACTCCATACCCGCTTCCCGTCCCGATTTCCAACACGTCGCCCGAGATTCTTTTTGCCGCTTCAACATAAGCAAGGATGGAGCGTTGAAAGACGTAATTGTCAGACAGGTCGGTCCGGGAGACCCGCTCGGCAGTTTGAAATTTTCCCATAAAATCAGTCTAAAGGTAATAATATGTATTTCCGGCGGGAATATCCCGCAACAAAGTGTCCGGCATTACAGTCGAATCCGTTTTTCCAACTCCTGCACGGAACTCCGGAATTGTTTATCGGTTTCCAATAAATTGTTGACTGTCCGGCAGGCATGTAAGACCGTTGCATGATCCTTTTTGCCCAACTGCTGACCGATAGTAGTAAGCGATGATTTGGTATATTTTTTGGAGAAATACATAGCCAACTGGCGGGCTTGCACGATTTCACGCTTACGGGTTTTGGATTGAATCTCATTAATGGTCAGCCCGAAGAAATCCGCAACGACTTTTTGGATAAAATCAATGGAAATTTCCCTTTTGGTATTCTTCACAAAATCATCTATCAGCGAACGGGCCATCTCCATCGTAATTTCCTTCTTGTTAAGCGAAGACTGCGCCATCAGGGAAATCATCGCACCTTCGAGTTCGCGAACATTCGTATCGATACTCATGGCAAGATATTCAACCACTTTTTTAGGCATTTCGTTGATTCCGTCCTTATATAGTTTCTTGTTAATGATTTGGATACGGGTTTTGATGTCAGGCACTCCGAGACTCGCCGACAAGCCCCATTTAAAACGGGAGAGCAAACGTTCATTCAGGTTTGTCATTTCAACGGGAGGACGGTCGGAAGTCAGGATAAGCTGTTTGTTGTTTTGATGTAAATGATTGAAAATATGAAAGAAAGCCTCCTGGGTCTTTTCTTTGTTGGCAAAGAACTGAATATCGTCAATGATGAGGACATCTATCATCTGATAGAAATTAATAAAGTCGTTACGATTGTTGTTGTTGGCAGCCTCCACATATTGATTGGTAAACTGCTCGGAGGTAACATACAGAACGGTTTTATCCGGATATCTTTCTTTCACCTCCAACCCAATCGCATGAGCCAAATGCGTTTTTCCCAAACCTACTTTACTGTGAATCAAAAAAGGATTGAAAGCTGTCCCCGGACTATCCGCAATGGCAAATCCCGCAGAACGCGCCAGACTGTTACACTCCCCCGGTACAAAATTCTCAAAACAATAATTTTCGTTCAGTTGCGAATTTATTTTAATTTTTTGCAAGCCGGGGATAATAAAAGGATTAGGAATCTCACGGGAACTCCCATTATTGATGTTAATGGGCATATTCACGGAGGGGTTACCGGTCTCTTTGCGCTTGGTAGTAGGATATTTGATGGAATACGGATTTCTGTTATTTCGATTATCCATAATAATACTATACTCCAAGCGTCCCTCCGGACCTAACTCACTTTTTATCGTCTTACGCAAGAGATTGATGTAATGCTCCTCCAACCACTCATAAAAAAACTGACTTGGCACCTGAATCGTAAGTACACTCTTCTCTAACTTGACCGACTTTATTGGTTCAAACCAGGTTTTATAACTTTGTGTTGGAATATTATCTTTGATAACTTTTAAACAGTTTTCCCAAATCCTCTCGTGTTTTTTCCTCATTTTCAAAAATGTATTTTTTCTAACTCTCTTCAATCCTCTGACTTTCAATCGATAACAATTCCCGGAGCAATACTTGTAATCTTCTTGAAATTTTGCACAAAATTACAT
>WFZU01000157.1 GCA_015489405.1 Bacteroidales bacterium | reverse complement strand
TTATTGGACATTATAGACAGACTACTACATAGTGTTTGTCCATAAAGTCAAGAGCTTGAGCTAGAATGTTCGAATTCAAGGCTTGTGAAGTTCTGAAAGCAAAAGAGTTGACTTACGTCAATGACTGGTTTCAGAACGAGCGTAACGCAGAAGCCGGACATTATAGACAAGCTCTACATAGCCGAGCGGACAGGAATCTTACGATTCACTTTCTTCACCAAACCTTGGAGAACTTTTCCCGGACCGACTTCAATGAATTCGGTAGCTCCGTCACGGAGCATATTTTGTACGGTTTGTGTCCAGCGAACCGGAGAAGTCAATTGTTTTATCAAATTTTCCTTAATCAAGTCCGGATCCATCGTAGCTTCTGCGCTGACATTCTGATAGATAGGCACTATGGGATGATGAAATTGCGTTTTTTCAATTGCTTCTTGCAATTTCACTCGCGCAGGCTCCATCAGCGGAGAATGAAAAGCACCGCCAACCTTCAAGGGAACGACCCGTCTGGCACCGGCTTCCGCCAATTTTTCCATAGCTATCTCCACGCCTTTCATACTTCCGGAAATAACCAACTGCCCTATTGTATTAAAATTAGCCGGAACGACCACCTCGTCAATTCCGGACAAGACGTCCACAACGACTTGGTCGTCCAGTCCCAGGACTGCCGCCATCGTAGAAGGCTCTATTTCACAAGCCTCTTGCATCGCCAAAGCCCGGGCATAGACCAGCCTCAAACCGTCTTCAAAATCCAAAGCGCGGTTGGCAACCAATGCGGAAAATTCTCCCAAAGAATGCCCTGCAACCATATCCGGTTCAAATCTTCCACCCAAGACTTTAGCCATAATCACGGAATGCAAAAAAATGGAAGGCTGCGTTACCTTGGTTTGTCGCAAATCCTCATCCGTACCGGAAAACATTATGCCGGTTATCTTAAAACCCAATATTTCATCGGCTTGTTCAAACAGCAAACGCGCTTCGTCATACTGTTCATACAAATCTTTTCCCATTCCGCTAAACTGGGCTCCCTGTCCGGGAAATACGTATGCTTTCATCTATTGTATAATTTCAATTTATAAGCTTTTATCGCAAAAAAATCCATTCGCAAAACAGCTGACGACCGCCTATCTCGAGGATATCGCAAGCAATTGAGGGTAAGTCGTTTTCACCCAATAATAGACACCGAAAAAGACCCCGCTGTAAAAGAGATTTCCTAACAAATCATTACGAAAGAAAGGAAGGGCAGCTACATAAGCCTCCGTCAATCCGGCGAAATTCTTAGGATAAAAATCATACATCACCCAAACCCCGAAATTGGTAAGGACAAAGAACAAAACGGAGGACAACAGCGCAGCCACGATAACATTGGCGACACTGAGCCTTTTCTTTAACCAAAGTCCAATACCGGCTATCGCCAAAAATCCGGCATACACAAACAACATCGTAGCATGAAAACCGATAAACAAATCACTCAAAAACAAAATGAATAACGGCAACAAAAACGCTTTCGTTTTATTGCTGTACAAGGCTCCACCGAACAGCGCCATAGAAGCCAAAGGAGTGAAATTCGGAAGATGCGGGATAAAACGACTCAAAGCACCCAACACAATCATTCCGGTGATGAATAAAAATCGATTATTAAAAATTTCTTTCATATCTCTCATTTTTTGTGCAAAAGTAAAGATTAATTATAAATGTGAAATGATTAAATTTCCTTTTTTTTGAAAAAACGTTTCCAGTCAAAGAGAGCAACTGCCGGCGTTGATTTCTGCTTCCCTTTCCGGTGTTTTCGTCTGTCTTTTTTTTCTTTTTCAAGGGCGGCTTGCGCCAAATGTCCGGTAGAACAATAGGTCATAGGTTCAATTTTTCATAAAAAACAATTTCAGATAAATCTTTCCGTATCTTCTCCCGCTGCATATCCGCTTTATCTTTGGGATACCCCAAGGAAAGGAAAGCGACCGGTTCGAGATGTCCTGGGAGTCCGAAAAATTCCACGGTTTTTTCCACATAAAAATTACATATCCAGCAACTCCCTATCCCCTTCTCGGCAGCCGCCAAAGTAAGGTGATCAATGGCAATGGAAGCATCCACGACGGCATGGTCTTTGCCGTCTTCGGGTCTTTTCCAACTCACGCTATGATCCGCCAAGACCAAAATCACAAGAGGCGCCGTCCTAAACCAAGCCCTGTGATAAAGTTCATAGACTTTTTCGAGATTTTCCTTCTCCCTTATCACCACAAACTTCCACGGTTGCCGGTTGCTTGCCGAAGGCGCCATACGTCCGGCTTCAAGAATATACCGCAAATCTTCATCCGCTATCTCCTTGTCCGCATACATCCGCACCGACGACCGTCTTTTCGCTAAGCGTAAAAAATCCATTTGTTCGTACTTTTATCCGGCAAAGGTAGGTGTTTTTTGGGTTTGAATGATGGAAAAGATTTGACAGGGAATCAAACTCTCAAAATGCCATGCCATCATTTACCCCAAATCTATGAGGAATTTCTTTCGAAACATTGTGAACGGTGTTGTTTCAGTTCTAATAGGTTATAAAAGAATGAAGTGAAGACCAAATTTAATAAAGACTCTTTTTTACAACCAACTTCTTCACAACAACCTGCTTCCCACTCATAATTCTAACAATATAAGGAGCTTCGGACATATCATATGGTATTTGTATCCGGTTAGTACCATTCTGTATTTCTTGTTTTAGTATAAGACGTTGCCCCATATCAAAGACCTCAACGACAACCGGATTTTCAGAAAAACAAAATGTCTTTATTTCAATTATCAAGTAATTACTCGCGGGATTAGGGTACAGAAAGCCTACAATATCCGCCTTGACTAAAACCTGAATGGTATCAGAAGCCGTACAGGCATTTTGATCCGTAACCTGTACCCAGTATTTACCCGGTCCGACAACAATTGCTCGGTCTTTCTGCCCGGTATTCCACAAATAATTCTCAAACCCTTCTCCGGCAATTAATTCAACCGAAGAATTTTCAGAACAGACATACCTATGTTCCCCAAGGTTTATCTCAATTTTCGGGAGTACGGAAATATAAATCTCATCAACAACCGTATCACCATTGAAGTTGATAGCCTCTACACTGTAGTTCCCCGATTCATTGACAGAAATAGAAGAAACCGTATCACCGGTATTCCAGCGGTAAGACTGGAAACAATCTCCACAATCCAAAGTCTTTGACTCTCCATAACAGAGGACAACGTCCGTTCCCAGATTAATTACGCTATCCGAAAATTGCTTAATTTGAATAGAATCAACATAATCGCAATCATTGTCAAAATAGCCTTTAACCCAATATGTTCCGGGGGATGAAACCGTAATACTTTGCGTCGTATCACCGGTACTCCACAAGTAATGAGGGAATTGATTCCCAGCTTCTAGGATTTGAGTAAACGAGTGACAATAATAGGTGTCCTCACCAAGATCTATCTCCAAACAAGAAGCATCACATTCATTGTATAAGGCAAGGATTTCATCATTAGTCAAAGCTCTGTTATAAACACGAAAGTCATCGAAAGCACCGATAAAATAATAATTTACCCACTTCCCGATTGTTAGCGTTCCATGAATCGAGAAATTATAATCATTTATGTGTTTGGAAACGACTAGATTACCATCATAAAACACAGACATTTTTTCTGTCTCCACATCTTTGACATACACAAAATGGTGCCACCCTCCATCATTAAAATCAGTTATCGGAATATTTCTAATCACCGTATTTAATCCGGTATAATGGGGGAAAGACCATTCGTTACCGTATAGATTATGATTATAAATGATAGTATAGTTATCTTTATCAGGATCGTTAGAACCGGTTCTCTGAACAATTAAATCAAACCTACTGTTTTGTGTCGTTTTAAGCCAAAAGCTAACCGAATTAGAGGTCAAAGGATGAAACCGGGCTTGATTTGGAAATACAAGCGTGGAAGTTCCGTCAAAATAACATGCACTATTTTCACAACCAAAACGATCGGAAGTAAAACTTGTCCCAAATGCAACCGGTATATTTCCATTTCCGGAAAGATCATTATAGGTATTATCAAATGATAAATGAATAAACAAATTATCCGATGGAATCTGACCGGATACAGAAAACCCCCAGCACGAAACAAACTGAAAGAGAAGAAGAAATAAGCTCTCATATCCCCTGTTGTGCGAAAAAATATGCCTCATTTTAATTTTTCATTATCTTTTTAGTGCAAATGATACTATCACCGGAAATTAGTTTTACAAAGTAAATGCCGGAAGGCAAAGATGAAAGTGCAATATTGCCCGTTTGTCCGGAAACATTTTTATCTATCAATAATTTTCCGGTCAAACTATAGACTTCAACATCGGCAGGACTGATATTATTTTTAATGATAATCCGGTTGCCGGAATAATAGATTAACGGAGTATGCCCGCTAATGTACTCCGGATTAGCAGACGGAAGCATACTTATATCAAAGCCGGAAATCATACCATAAGGTTCGTTAACGATGGTAGTTATTCCGGAGCCATCCAGATTTGCTTTTCTGATAGTTCCATTTTGGGTTTCAGCCCAATAAATTTCTTCATTCGTAAAATCCACCGAAATCGGTCCAATCACACCGTTAGCTGTTATAATATCCGAAAGATTGTTTCCCAAATTATCAATCCGTTGAATTTTATTGTTTGTTCTGTTGTTGAAATATATCATATTATGATCCGTATCCAACTGCATATCAAAAAGATTTAGATTTGCCGTAAATACGGTAACGACATTATCGCCGTCCAGGTCGGATCTCCGGATAAGATGCGAATCTGCTTCCGACCAATAAAGATAGTTGTGCACTTTATCAATGTCCAACCCAAGCACCAGTCCTGTCCCTGAAATAATAGTGTGAACATTTGTTCCATTCAGATTGCAAATTTTTATATTTCCCGCTCCATTTTCCGTGAAATATATTTTCCCCGCCGCCTCGTCAATTTCAACTAAATCCAACTCCGGACCGGCTTGCAGGACAATTTCCTCTCCCGATCCGTCAAAATTAGCTCTTTTCAACACACCGTAATCAGCTAATGTCCAATATACTTTCTGATGTATATCATCCACTTTGACTCTTCTGATTTTGTATTCACCATAGGAAAGAACGATCTTATTGTCTCCGGAAATATCCGTTCTCGTTAATGTTTGCATTTCTTGATTCCCGAAAAAAATATAAGATTGCGAAAAAACCGGCATCGACACCAGCACCAACAATATAGATAAAATGCCTTTCATAAGATTAAAGTTTTCATGTCTCCGCAAAAATATAAAAAATATTTAAACAAAAAAAATAAATTTCAAAAAAAACATGCCTGATAGACACTTAAAATCAAGGAGTTAAATTTTAAGAAACATATTATCTTAAACTTGGCAAAATAGAGCTATGGGGGGGGGAC
>WFZU01000156.1 GCA_015489405.1 Bacteroidales bacterium | reverse complement strand
TATCGCAAAATTGGAAAACGGAGGTAGCTGCCCTGCGGAATGGAAAAAATAAGCCACGAATGCACGAATGAATTTTGCCAGAGGGATTTTGCGGCTCGCCGCAATTGTCAATTCTTCATTGTCCATTAAAAAAAAACTGCGCATGCGCGAATGTCTTATTTTTACCATAGAGCAACACAGAAAAAAATCTTTACGGATCGACGCAATAAATCTACCATTGAAATAATGGCTGAAATTAGTGCCTGTCTATAAAGTCGGGAGTCTAGGCTGGAAGGTTCAAGAACAAGGCTTGCGAAATACTCAAAACCAAGGAGTTGACTTCTGTCAATGACCGGTTTCAGAACGAGCGTAACGCAGAAGTCGGACATTATAGACAGACACTAATTATACAATGATAGCTTTCAGCAATTGTATAAACATAACCGGATAAAAATGAATAACGAACACCGCTTACTTGTGCTGAACTTGCCGGAGCAGCGATTTTAGAAGTAAATTTTCGCAATAAATAAAAGGGGAAGAAAAGCATTTTTCTTCCCCTTTTAATATGTTGAGCACATAGATTTGTGCCGGCAAATAAGCTACTTTTTACGCGCTGCTTTCAGGGTAGAATAATTTATCTTAAAAGCTCCTACCTTACGTAATTCTTGCTTCACATCAGTAACGATTCCCATTTTCGTATCCTTGTCAATTTTCAAGGATGTTGTCAGGAAGGCTCTGTCTTGTTCGTCATGAGCAGCTCTTTCCCGCTCTATAAACTCGGCGATGTCACTTACTTTCGCAAAGCTGGAATTCAATTGTATTTGGGATTCTGTTCCCAACTTTTTATCTTGGGGAGGACCGATATAGATGAAACTCACCAAGGATTTTTTCTCCAGCTTTTGAACTTCGGTAGCTTCCGGAGGAGAAATCTTAACCAATAAAGTTGACTCCCGCATCGTTGTCGTTACCATAAAGAAGAACAACAACATAAAGATGATATCAGGGAGTGATGCAGTGGAGATACCGGGGGTATCTTTACCGGATTTTTTTACAAACTTTGCCATAATTAATTTCCTTCAATATTTTCAGGTTCTGCTTCGGATATAGCCATAGGTACCGCCTTTTTGACCGCTTTGGATTGTTGTTCATTAAGTTCGTTGAACTTTTTACCAAAGTGTTTCTTAGCAAAATCATCTCTCAATTCGTGTACGGCAGCGGCTAACTCATTTTGTACACTAACATACATCTTATACGAGGTTCCGCGGTCGTTTTTCAAAGAAATAACTCCTTTGGAGACCGGAATTTCGCCGAGCAAAGGGACGTTCTTTACCTTCTTTTCAGACAAATCCTTGTCGTTTGCCGGATTCAAGAAAAAAGCTTTGGTCATTTCTCTCAAATCGCTTACGGCTGCCGGTTTGCCCTCTACCAAAAGCATATCCTTACTATTAATAAGCACTTTAAGAATGTTCCGCTCTTTGATTGGCGGCGGGTCAACACCGGGCGGTGGAGGAGGAGGCAACATCCTTGCAATCCCCGAGTCAACATCCATGGTAGTTGTTACCAGAAAGAAGATCAGGAGCAGGAAAGCGATGTCCGCCATCGAACCGGCATTTATTTCTGTTACAGGTCTTGCCATAATAATCTATTTAAATAAATTGACTATAAAAGTTACAAATATAGACAGTATCGCCAAAGCGACCAGTATATAGGTAAATATCAGTGACGCACCGATAAACCTCGCACTATCCACAGTTAATGCTTGCTCTTGCATAAAATTTTGCGGCAGATTGGTACCGGAAGCAAACGAATTGCTTATGATGGCAAGCAAGCCCAGAACGACAATGGAGACAGCCATTACCATAAACTGCTTGCGGGTGTAATTAAATATTTGAGCTAATGCGAATATCAAAGCGAGTGCCACTGCTATTCCCAGGGAGATATAAGCGAGCTTAAAATAGCCCTCGAGAGCACCGGAAGCCGCAATGTCGCCATCCGTGAACATAATCATGCCTTGCAAAACGACCGCAAGCACCATGATTAGCACAACGAGAGCCTTTACGACCATAAATATCTTTTTATTCATAATATTAGTTGTTTTTGTTTTTGTATTCAGCTAATTTATCTACAAAGCTAATAGAAGCATCTTCCATATCGTTAACCAAAGAATCTACCTTTGCTACGATGTAATTATAGAAGATTTGAAGAATAATAGCGACAATCAAACCGAATACCGTGGTCAACAGGGCGATTTTAATACCCACAGCAACTACTGCCGGAGAAATATCACCTACGGCTGCGATATCGTCAAAAGCTTTAATCATCCCGATAACCGTACCCATAAACCCGAGCATCGGAGCCAACGCAATAAACAGGGAAATCCAGCTCAACCCTTTTTCAAGACGTCCCATAAGGACTCCGCCGTAGGAAATAATAGATTTCTCTACTACATCGATACCTTCGTTGAATCTTTCCAATCCTTGGACGAAGATACCGGCTACCGGACCCCGCGTGTTCTTGCAGACTTCCTTGGCTTTCTCTATTCCGCCGTCGGCGAGAGCTTGATCCACTTTGTTTAATAATTTTCTGGTGTTGGTAGTAGAAAGATTCAAATAGATGATTCTTTCTATGGAAAGAGCCAGACCCAAAATCAAAGTAAGCAATACGACGCCCATAAAACCGGGACCCCCTTCGATGAATTTTGTTTTCAATACTTGATGAAAGGATTGCGGAGCGTCCGCAGAGGTTGATACTCCTTCGTCATTGATAGCGCTGTCTTGTGCCATCACGAAATTAGAAATCCCAAACATGAGAACTCCAACCAAAGTCATTAAAGCAAATAATTTTTTCATAATTATAAAAATTGATTTAAATTTATTATTATTTCTCTTAATTTTTAAAACAAGGCGGAGAGAGGGGGATTCGAACCCCCGGTACGCTTGTGACGTACACACGCTTTCCAGGCGTGCACCTTCAGCCGCTCGGTCATCTCTCCATATATTTAAGAACTACTTTACAGGCGGCTAAATTAAATATTATTT
>WFZU01000155.1 GCA_015489405.1 Bacteroidales bacterium | reverse complement strand
TATATTGTAGTGGCGGGAAGTTTTGAGAACAAAGTGCAAATCATTGACATTGCAGCGCAAGCGATAGTGAAGGAGATTCCGGTGGGAGATTTTCCCTTGAAAATAGCGTTCAACAGCGCAGGCGATACGGCAGTGGTACTGAATTATTTTGACAATACTTTCAATGTCTTGCATATGGACGGGGCTAACACTACCGATTTGGGGACTTTCTCAACCGGAGGACAATATCCCTTGCGTATCGAATATAACGAAACTAACAAGCATTTCGGCATTATTCATGCCGGATCAAAAAACCTCAAAGAAGTGCGGTCGCCGGATTGGACACCGCAAAATATTGCTTCTTACGCCTCCTATGGCACTCCCATACAGGTGCATTATGATGCAAATGGCGTACCGGTGGTTTTGGTTATGGGCGATGGAGATGTCCCCGGATATTTGGTGCGTGCAGGAGAAACTGTCGAGCTTCCGGCTACACCGGATTATTTTGATTTTTGTGTAGCACAAAACAAGGCGGTGGTTTGTATGCCGGGACCCGATTTGCTGACGATAGTAGATTACTCTTTGGCACCGCAGGCGGATTTTACGGCGGACACCACCGAAGTTACACTCTCTTCCGAAGTTCATTTTACCGATCTGTCCACACAGAATCCCAGCTCGTGGGAATGGAATTTTGAAGGGGGAACACCGGCGGTCTCAAACGAACAAAACCCGGTCGTAAGCTACGATGAATTAGGCTATTACGATGTAAGCCTAAGCGTAGAGAATGAATCCGGCTCGGATGAAATCACCAAGACGGACTATATCCACGTGGTCTTGGATGAGGGAGTAGAGGACACCGGCAAAACGCCACACCTCCGCATTTTTCCCAACCCGGGCAATGATCGTCTGAATCTATTATTTCCGGAGACCGTAAAAGAGGCGCAAGTTCTGTTGTTCTCCGCACAAGGAAAACTTATCAGAACGCAAAAACTGAATATGCAGGAGACTTCCCTGAATATTGAGGATCTGCCCCAAGGCGTTTACTTCGTCAAAGTAAAGACAAAAACCGCCGGGGAGCAAGTGCTGAAATTTGTAAAAGAATAACAGCCTGTGGGAAAGTTCCCGCCCTCGTGCATTTTTCCGTGAGGATTATAATTTAAATCCGATTTCGATACCCCCTTTCGGGACGATACCTTTTTTCTCCCAAAAAGTGTCGGACTCGCCGTACACAACGTCTTTAACATCAAATCCATTATGCCCGAGATAGGGATTGAAAGGTGCATTGTTAGCTTGGAGACCACCGCCGAAGTAGGCATCAATGATTATATCCCCAAAATTTACACTCATACCTACCAAAACACCTCCTCCGTATCCGGTAAAACTCCGGCGATATGGCATAGAGGGCACAGGTTCGAAATCATAAAAATCCCCCCGGTAACTTAGAATGTCAAAATTACTAAAATGCACATAAGGCATAAAATAGCCGGAAAGACCGAAATCCCAGATATTTTTCTCTTTCATCCCATACACTTTCAGGGCAATATCTTCTACAATACCGCGGGTATAAGCGGGACCATCAACTTCATATACCAGCTGAGTCAATAATTTTCCGGATAGATTGTGCGTAAAATACCGCTCATAATTGATTTCGAATGAACTTTTTGTGAGAATTATGGGTTCAAAACCCAAAACATTCTTCTTTTTTTCCGGTGTGGGTTCTTGTGCCACGCTCCACAAAGCAAGCGACAAAATGAACAAGGATAATAATATTTTTTTCATAATACTTTTGGATTTTTAAAATTTATATGAGACCTCTATCCCTCCTTTGGGCATCACTCCCCTCCAATCCTGTCTCTCATTCCAATATTTCCGGATAATATACGAGGACAATCCTTCCGGGACAGGAAAATCAGAATGCATCACCGCCCCACCGAAATACATACTCATGCCGACTTTGTTGAAAAATGTAAAGCCCAAACCTATCTGAAATCCTCCGCCCCAAACGGAAAATTGTTGATGATTGACATAGAAATCTTCTTTCATATCAATGGAACCTGCCTGAATATAGGGCATAAAATATAAAACCGATTGAAGGGAAGGAAAATGTTCTCCTTTGAACACATACCTTTTCAGCCCAATGGATTGAACAAAGCCTTTGGCAAAACGGCTGTCATCCTCTCGATAAATCACCTGGCTGAGTGCATAAAGACTGTTGTGGGTGGATAGCTCCCGCTCAAAACCGAAAGTGAAATCATCATAAAATATTTTATGAGGAATAAAAATCAGGGCATTTTTAAAATGTTTGGGAGCCGCCTTTTGTCCCCAAGCATTGAGTCCTATAACTATCGAAATAATGATCAGTATTTTTTTCATACCTGTTGGTTTATAATGTAATAAAATTAGAATTTAAAGCCCAATTCAAATCCGCCTTTGGGGAGCATCCCCTTGCTAACCCAAATGTCATTGAAGCCGTAATAGGAATGGGGGTCATTGGAAAGCGTATTAGCCTTGATACCACCGCCAAAATAGGCTTGCAGATAAAACTTTTTGCCGATGTCAAATCCCATTCCGACCAATAAGCCTCCTCCGTACATGTTGAATTGAAGCTGTTCTTTAACCTGCAACTCACTTTCTCCGGAAGGTTTATTGTCGAAAGTGGCATCGCGAAAATTAAAGGTTCCGAATTGGGCATAAGGCATAAAATACATAAATGGAGAAATTCCATAAAATTCCAATGTGGGAGGAGTCAACATCTTCCAGCCGATATCCTGCACAAAACCAATTTGGTAGTCTGCTTTCTGCTCCTTGTAAATAAATTGACTCAAAGCCGACAAAGCATAAGCGTCTGAAAACTTATGTTCATAACCAATCGCCAGCGTATTCCCAATCATCCTGAACGGAGCAAATTTGAGGCTGTTATGATACTTCTCCGGGGTTCTTTCCTGTGCTTGAAGTAGCGTACTTAACAAAAACAGACCTAAAAATATTAGCTTTTTCATATTCTTTTCGTTTGTTAATCTAAAGCAAAATTTGTGCCGTATGGCTTGATTGGCTTAAAAAACCATTCCGATATATTTTAACGAACATATCGCAAGGAATATTGTCTAAACCAACAGGGCAACCTCAGCAATTAATATTCTTTTCGTTCATTTCTTCACCCTAATTCCAAGCACAATATCCTTCTACAAAACATTGCATTTTTTCGTCATATTTGTTCTATGAAGCGTCAGTTGTTATTATACTCTTATCATATACCGGAAAACACTTCTCAAATACGAAGCCAACGGCGGACGTACCAGCGGTTGTCAATACGGATACGAACGATATAGACTTGCGGCGGAAAGCCGGCACAAGAAATGTCCATCGAATCCTCCCCTGAAGAGGTTTCACTACAAACCATAGTTCCCTGCATATCAACAATTTGTATCGCATGTATTGTCCGGTTCGGAGCCTTGACATGCAATATATTTCCACTTTGTGCAATAAAGAAAGGAGAAGCAGCGCTAACATGATTTTCTATCCCGTAGGATTGCGGATTGATACCGATAATCGCATCGTGATAGCTGTCAAAATGATAATTCGACAAGGTCAAGCTATCCAACAAAAAATAGCCGTTTCCATAACCACCCCAGCCCCAATTGATATGAAAATGCGTTGTGTCCTCAAAGCCGTCGCAAACAAAGGTGTGCCCGACATTTCCCTGGCTTGCCACCGCTCCGTAAATCACCGGACGTCTCTTTTCTATTTCATTGCGTATCAAGGCTTTCCAATCGCCGGAATAGCTATCCCTTTCGATATACCGTGCCGTGGTATCATAATCAAAGTATTGTATCAAGGCTTGCGGAATATCCTGGTCATAAGCCCCGGAACCCTGTCCGCCGGGCAAAAAAACCATATCCACACCGATAGCGCAATGCAACAGCAGTTGGCTTACCGCTTCATTTTCACTTTGGAGATGATTGTCCATAGCGTCCCAATCGTAGGTTGTTTCGCCGTAATCGGCGGACAAAAGACCGTAATACGAATTATAGGAATGAGAACCCACGCCTTGCAGCGGATATTGATAATAGTGCATCACTTCACCCATAGCCGTCGCCACGCAACCGGTATAAGGATGCCCGCAAGGGCCGGCAGTATCCACCGGAAACGCCGTATTGTAGTAGCAATCTTGGCTCCACGTGGCGCTTACCAAAGGACTGACAGAGAGGGAACTTTTCTCCGGAACGAAAGGTATTGCCGTATATTTCGACCAAATTTTACCAATGTCTTCGGGAGCTTTATAAGACGTATGACAGACATACTCAATTTCTTTTTGATAACTGTCTATCAGCCAATTGAAATCAGGATTTTGCCGGCTCTCCTTCCACGAAGTTCCGATGGAATAAGCCAAGACCGGATAGACACGCCGGTCGCCGGAGACCACGACGAAGGTTTGCGAATTGCCCCAAACGGAATACGCCCCGTTCCGCTCCAAAAGGTGAAGGCTGAAAGGCAGCGCCGTTTTTTCAAAGAGAAAATTTCCGGCAAGCAAAGCGGCTTCTTTTTCGCTCACTTCTTGCGCATTGACACTGAAACAGGAAAGAATCAAAGCGAGAATAACGGTTATGGCATTTTTTCTGCTCCGGATTGGATGGATGATAATTGTCATAGATTTTCAGTTTTTCGTTGATTTTCTACTGCATATCAAAGGAAAAAATTCGTTTACAAGCGGGGACCGAAAGCCAAATCGCCGGCATCGCCCAATCCGGGCACGATATATGCTTTCTCATTGAGCACCGGATCGATGTCCGCCACCCATAAATTGGTACCGGCGGGCAGTTGTTCTTCCAGATTCCGTATCCCTTGCTCCGAAGCAATTGTTACCAGAATATGGATTTCTTTGGGATTTCCGTTTTGTTGCAAAGTTTTGAAAACCGAGACCAAAGACATTCCCGTGGCAAGCATCGGATCCACCAAGAGCAAGACTTTATCTTTGAGGTCGGGCGAAGCCAGATATTCAAGTTGTATTTCCAAAGATTGGGTGTCGGGATTCTTTTTGCGAAAAGCAGAGATAAAAGCATTATCGGCACTGTCGAAATAGTTCAAAACACCGAGATGCAAGGGCAATCCGGCACGCAAGACAGAACAAATCACGATTTTGTCCGACAGCATAGCCGTCTCTTTTTCCCCGAGAGGGGTACGCACTTTGATGTTGCGAAAAGCCAATTTTTGGCTCAATTCGTAGCTTAATATTTCACCGATACGTTCGATATTCCGGCGAAAACGCATACGGTCTTTCTGTATCTCCCGGTCTCTGATTTCTGCCAAATAGTGCAATAGCAAAGAATTATTTTTCCCTATCCAATGAATTTTCATACGCCATCAATTATGTTGATTTGTAAAATATTTTTCGTCTGTTTGCGGACTTTAAAAGGTTCCGCCAAACGGTATCCCATCACCCAGACAATCTCGCCGCGAGAGAGCAATACCCGCACACGCTCTTTGTTGGCACGGGCTATGCGCATATCTGTCAGGAGGTCGCTGACCAATTTACTACCCCTCATTCCCAAAGGGCGGAAGCGGTCGCCGGCTTTCCAAAGCCGTATTTCCAGCGGAAAATCAAGGCTGTCGCGGTCAAAATCCGCCACCCGGGGATACATAGAGAAAGAATATCCGGGCGTTTTCGCAAAACTCCGCCACGACAAAACGATGTCATCTTCTATTTTTCCCTCCGGACTACGGATAAAGTAGCTTTTCGCCCTTGGCGGAATATAGGGATACAGGATCAGAGAGTGCCGGTCCACATTGAGACGGTAGTCCTTGGCTTCGAAAATACGTCCGGTATTGCCGGAAAGCACGCTGCGAATGATTTGCGACAAAACTTCTCCCGTAAAACCGTAAGGAGATAGCCAATAGTACAGCAAAAGTTCCCGGTGCGGATGCCGGCGAAGAATATCCAAAGGGAACGATAGCTGCTCTTGGGTACGTACTTCGTGTTTCGCTATCAACTCCTGCATCGCATCCTCCACAAAGGCATTGGCAAGACGCAGAAACTGCATACTTTTCTCCACTTTCCAAGAATATTCCGGGTCTATTCCGGCGAGAGCCGGCAACAATTGGTGACGGATACGATTGCGCAAATAGTCGGTTTTGCGGTTGGAACTGTCTTCGCGGTAGCCGGTATGATGCTCGCGAGCATAAGCGGCAATCTCCGGACGGCTTACGCACAATAAAGGGCGAATAATGTTAGCCCGCCGTGCGGGAATGCCTTGCAAACCCTTCATCCCCGAAGAACGCAACAAATGAATGAAAAAAGTCTCCATATTATCCGTGCGGTGGTGAGCAGTAAGGATTTTAGTATAGCCCTGCTCTTCCGCCAAGCGGGCAAACCATTCGTAACGCAACCGGCGGGCAGCCATCTGAATGGAGATTTTCTCCCTGCGGGCATATTCCGCTGTTTCAAAACGCTTTACAAAAACGGGAATACGATATTCGGCAACTTTTTGCCGCACCCAAGCTTCATCCGCATCCGACTCTTCGCCCCTCAATTGAAAATTGCAATGCGCCACTGCCACCTCATTGGGCAAACGGGAAAAAACATCCAACATCACCATCGAATCCAAACCACCGCTGACCGTAAGCAACAAGCGATCTCCGGGCAGAAAGAGCTGCTCTTTTCGATTAAATGCCAATATTTTTTCCGGTAATGTCATTGATATAATGTTTTTTTCGCCTTCCGGCAATAAAGTCTCCCCTTTGGAAACTCTTTTAACGCTATTTTTTCATCGCCACCATTTAAATCCGTTTTTCCATTTTGTAATGAGGGATGCCGATTTCGAGAAATTCCGCCGAAGCAATCTTATAGCCCATCCGGTTATAAAAAGGCACTGCCGTCAGACGCGCGTGAAGCGATATCCGGCGGTAGCCTTTTTCGCGGGCAAAATCCTCCGCATATGCCACCAACTTCTTCCCGTATCCTTGTCCCTGAAAATCTTCATCGATAGCTACTTGCCGCATCTTCAACAATTGTTCGCCCTCGTGCTTAAACAGGAGAATCCCAATCATTTTCCCGGCAAGAAACAAGCCCAAATGATATTGATCTTTTTCAGCTTGCAAAAATTCTTTGCTATAATGCAATCCCAACGGTTTTCGCAAAATCTTATCCCGCAAAGCGACCGATTGATGATAGTCTTCGCTACCAAATTCAAGTGGTCTCCCAACGATATTTTTTTCAGCGTCTTTCATCTTTTTTCATCTTTCTCCAATATCATATCACTATATGAGGAAGTGCATAAATCCTCCTCACGGATATTCATTTTGTCCATAAAACCGGTGCATTGTTCCCTCAATTCCCCGGCGGTAGAATGCTTTTCATCTTGTATTGCTTCTATCTCCACAAAGGTTCCCAGACCGTCCACTTCATCGAGATGAAATTTGACATTGTCCACGAAATAGATTTCCCGCTTTTTCCGCACGGAGACAAGCACTCCCAAAGCGTTCTCCAACAGCTCTTTAAGATTAGAATCCGGCTGGGGATGATAGAGGCTGACGACAGATTCTTTGGGACCTTCCTTATCCTCGCGCCGGTAGTGGATGAGCGTGTTCTCGATATTTCCTTCTCTCAGTTTCATCCTTCCGGCGGCACAATGGAAATAGGTATCCGTCTGAAAATCAACACCTTTAAAAACAGCCCCTTCTTCCTTCAGCACTTTCCGCAGTGCATCCGTCCGTGCTGTCCTTGCCTTTATCTCAATGTTGATATGTCCCATACTACAAGTTTTCTTCGATGATGTCCGTGAGGAGTCCGCTAAGATCAAGCGACGCGCTCCGTACCATCTTGGGGACAATGGAACTGTCCGTCATTCCCGGAATCGTGTTCACTTCCAGAAAGTACAATCCTTCATCATTGAAAATATAATCCATCCGTACGATACCCCGGCAGTGCAATTCTTCATATAAAAAGCGGCTGGTCTCCTCGCAATTATCCCACACATCTTTGGGAATGGGTGCGGGGACGATTTCATCAACCAATGCGGGATCGTACTTGGCTTCAAAATCAAAAAATTCTTTTTTGCTGACAATCTCCGTAATGGGTAAGAGGCGAATCTCTCCGTGGGTCTGATAGACCGCACAGGTTATCTCCCGCCCTTCGATAAATTCTTCAACCAAGACTTCCGTATCTTCCCGGAAAGCCCTTTCGACCGCCTCTTCCAAATGGTTCCATTCGTGTACCTTAGACATTCCGACGCTCGACCCTCCGTTATTGGGTTTCACAAAAACCGGCAGGCGAAGATGTTGAATGATACGCTGATAGATGTCTTTCTGCCCTTGGATAAGAAACTCCGATTGGGCGACTTTCACATTTAAGGTCTCTACATAACCTTTGCAAAAATTTTTGTTGAAAGTCAGTGAGGAAGTCGCTTGTCCCGAACTGCTGTACGGAATATTCAACATATCGAGATAGCCTTGCATCTTGCCGTCTTCGCCGGGCGTTCCGTGAATGAGGTTAAACACAAAATCGAATTGTATTTTTTCATCCTCATATTGCACGGAAAAATCATTTTTGTCCACCGGATATTCTTTCCCGTCCATTTGAAGCACCCATTTTTCGCGTGTAATGAGTACCGGGAACACCCGGAATTTTTGCGTATCCAAAGATTGCACCACATTTTGCCCACTGGCGACGGATATCTCATATTCTCCCGAGTATCCGCCATATATTACCGCAATTTTCATCGTATTTTTATATTTTATTTTTCTTTTCTGCCGGTGCCGGCACTTCCGGAGATTTCCGTTTTCCGGTGTACCGGAATGATTACCGGACTCAAACTATATTTTTCCCTGTTTTACCCGCGGGATAATGACTTCTTCCATCAATTTCCCGGCGGCTGCAAACGCACTGATTTCACCCTTGCCGATGCTCTCTTCCAAACGGGCGATTTCCTTCTTTACATCCTCATCATCCAAAAAATAAGACCATATCCGTTGGTGTATCGTCTCGTAAAATGCGTGGCGTTCCTGCCCTTGTCTGTGTCGCAAGAAGTAGCCGTTTTTTTTCATTCTTTGTTCGTAATCTTCAATCTTATTCCACACGGCTTCTACGCCCTGATGATAGAGTGCGGAGGTCAGCAACACCGGCACTTCCCAGCGATTCTCCTTGGGCGGAAAAAGGCGTAACGCCTGCTGTATCTGTGATTTAGCCAGATTGGCTTTGTCGCTGTTTTCGCCATCGGCTTTATTGATGACAATCATATCGGCGACCTCCATAATCCCTCTTTTGATACCTTGCAGTTCGTCGCCCGCTCCCGGGAGCAAGAGCAAGAGGAAAAAATCGACCAGATTTTTGACTTCTACCTCCGATTGTCCGACGCCGACAGTCTCCACAATGATTACGTCAAAACCGGCCGCTTCACATAACAAGATACTCTCTTTGGTACGGCGGGCAACGCCTCCCAAAACACCTGAGGAGGCAGAAGGACGAATAAATACCTGCGGATGTCCGGCGAGCTTCTCCATCCTCGTCTTGTCCCCGAGGATGCTCCCTCCGGAAATACGGCTACTCGGATCAATCGCCAGGACGGCTACCTTGTGTTTCCGCTCCACGAGCGCCAATCCAAGAGCTTCGATAAAGGTGCTTTTCCCGACCCCCGGCGTGCCGGTAATGCCGATGCGAATAGAGTTGCCCGATGCGGGCAGACAGCCTTCCAATATTTCAGCAGCCAGCTTCCGGTCTTTCTCCAGACGGCTCTCCGTGCGTGTGATAGCGCGGCTCAACATACTGATATCTCCCTTTTTAATCGCCTCGCAATAGCTTGCGGCACTCGTATCCCGGGCAGGAGCCACACTCCCTTTCTTTAAATACGGATTTACAGACTGCGGAGCGGCGATGCCTTTATTAACTTTAAGGGCGCTTTGGATCGTTTTCCTTTCTTGTTTCATATCCCGCCTGCTTATTGATGATTTTTTTTGAGCCCGATACCATCCTCATACAAATCCACCCATTCTTTTTTGAAAATATTGCCGAGTGCCTTTTTGAAAGCTTTCTTGCTCATTCCGAAGACTTCTTTGATCTCACGGGGACTGCTTTGGTCCGTAATTTCCACAAATCCACCGTTTTTGCGCAAGACCGACATCAAGGTTTCCGAGTCTTTACGAATATTTTTGCGATAGCCCTGCGGTCTCAAGAGAATGTCCAACTTCCCGTCTTCACGGATATTTTTGACATAGCCTTTCATCCGTTGCCCACGTTTTATTTTTTGATGAATGTCCGATTTGAATATCAAACCTTTGTACAAATTATTGACAATCACATTCATCCCTAAATCCGAGAAGCCCGTCAGCAAAATATCAACCTCTTCACCTACCTTCACATCTATATCATCGTAAAACACATTATTTTCCGTATCACAAGAGCCAATGAGCCTGCCAGTCTCTTCGTCTTCCATCAAAAACACCAAATAGGACTCGTGGACACGCATCGCCGTGCGTTGGTATTTGGCAGGGACTAACAAATCTTCGGGTAAGCCCCAATCCATAAACGCCCCCTCGGGACTAATCTCTTTGACCGTCAGAAATGCAAATTCCTCCACGAGGATATAAGGCTTCACCAAAGATGCAACAAGCTGACTATCAGTATTCTTATAAACAAAAACTTCCAACTCATCTCCCCTGCGGATACCTTCGGTATGCTCTCCGTAAGGCAGGAGAACCTCGTTTTTTTCTTTATCTGCGAGATAATAGCCTTTATCCCCTTTGCGCAGCACGCCGAGCGTGTTCATTTTTCCGATTTTCATAGGTGCAAATGTAGAAAAAATATGGACGGGTTTACTTTTTATGTTAAGGAAATATACCTACCTTTGCCGCAATTGTCTTTCCGGAGACTGCACACGCAAAAATACCGGCAGTCGCAAATCCGGCGGGACATTGCTTAAATCGTAAGATTATGTACAAAAGAATACTGCTTCTTATCATATTGACCTTGTCCTTACGGATGTTCCCGCAAGGGGAAAAATTATCTTTTCTCAAAAAACATACGGAGTGGCAGGGGTATGTAAAATACCTCAATATGGTCAATTTCTCCGGTGCATCGGATTTTATGACTGACAATCTTATTCACAACCGCCTTAATATGAGATTCTTCGCCGGCGATGCTTTTAGCCTGAATGTGGGTATGCGAAACCGCATTTTTTACGGGGATATGCTCAAAGTATTCCCTTCGTATGCGGACTATATCGATACGGAAAACGATCTTATGGATTTGTCTTTTTTCCCTTTCAGGGAGAAATCCATTTTTATGTATTCCGGTTTCGACCGGCTTAATCTGAATTTTGCAAGCGGAAAATGGGATATTAGTTTGGGACGCCAGCGTATCAACTGGGGCGTCAATACGGTGTGGAATCCCAACGACCTTTTCAACAGTATGAATTTTTTGGATAGCGACTACGAAGAACGTCCGGGCACCGATGCCCTGCGTGTCCAATATGCCACCGGAGAATTGTCAAGCGTGGAAGTAGCGTATCATCCGGACTCTTCCTTTGAAATGGACAGGTCGGTCTTGGCAGCTCTCTGTAAATTTGATTTTCATTCCTACGATATGCAAGTGCTTTTGGCAAATTATTATCAGGATTATTCGCTGGGCTTCGCTTGGGCGGGACATCTCCAAAATGCCGGATTTAAAGGAGAGTTGAACGGTTTCTTTGATAAAAAGAATGCCAAAAATGCCTTGGTTGCCTCGCTGAGCCTCGACTACGCCTTTCGCAACGGGTGGTACGGGACGATTTCCGCACTCTATAACTCCTCTTACGATGAGACAGCGGAGCCGGATTTTCTGCAATTGTTTGAAAGCCGTCTGACAGCAAAAAACCTCTTCCCTTCCCGCTATGCTTTTTTCGGACAGCTATCCGGAAATATGGGACCCGCCTGGACTTGGTCGATGTCCGCCTTGTATGGCAACGTCCGGCACCTGCATATTCTGATTCCACGCATAGCCTACAATATCAACGAAGCTTGGGATATAGACC
>WFZU01000154.1 GCA_015489405.1 Bacteroidales bacterium | reverse complement strand
GATAGAACCTAATACGATAAAAATAAAAGCAGGTGCTCCCCAAGCATAAAAGAATATGCTGAACAGCAATATGATAAAATTCTTATAGCTATGTTTTTTGATAAGAAAATAGAGCAGCAAAAAGAGCGGGAAAAAATAAAAGAGAAAAAGACTGCTACTAAAAACCATTTTTCAAAATTTGCGGGGCAAAAATAATAAAAACACTTGTGCGGGAAATAATTTATACCTTTGCAAAAAAATAAATACGGTATGTCTGAATACATTAACAATAGCCATATACGCAAAGAGAAGCTTTTCGCTTTGGCTTTTGCCATGATGACCGGAGACTCCGATCGCAAGATGGTAGATGACAACTGGGACTTTATCCAAGCGGTTACTCCTTACGATGTCTTTTTTATCGTGGACAAATTGATGAAAACCTCCCAAGACATCGGGCAAATCAAGAAGACTACTGCAAAAATCATCAACCTCTACTACGAACCGCTTCAAAAGTATAAGATGAAATCCGGGCAAGAACCGCAGTTTATCCGTTCGCTGGAAGCGGAAAACCGGGAAGTTGAAGTGCTGATAGAGAAAATGAAAGATGTACTGAAAAGCCTTAATACCGGATTGAAAAACGGTGAGGATATCACTGCCGGAAAAGAGGAGATGGCGGCTATCCTTACCCGGCTCAAAGAGTACGAAAAACATTATTTGAAAAAAGAAAATATCCTTTTCCCCTATATTGAAAAGTATAAGGAGGATTTTCGTTGTGTCAGCGTGATGTGGTCTATGCATGATGATTTCCGGGAAAGTTTGCGTGATTTGGAGATTATGCTCTCCCTTCCGCAATTGTCGTTTAAGGATTTTAACAATACGATGGGGAGGCTTTTCTTTTCTGTGAAGCCGGTAATTTTCAGGGAAGAATACATTCTTTTTCCGGTGGCAGCGGAAATTCTGCCTGCAGATGTGTGGGATAAAATGTATGCGGAGGCTTTTGATATCGGTTTTGCATACATTGAGGCGGAAAAACCGCAGCCCCATACACCGGATTCACTTGACGCCGGGCCGGACGAGGATGCCGGATTGCTGGATTTGGGGAGCGGCAAACTTACAGTGGAACAGATTGTATTGCTTTTCAATCATTTGCCGGTTGACATTACGTATGTGGATGAGCATGACAGGGTGCGTTTCTTTTCGCAACCCAAAGACCGTTTTTTCACGCGTTCCAATGCCATTATCGGTAGAACGGTACAAAATTGTCATCCCCACGAAAGTGTGTATATGGTCGAAAAAATCGTAGATGCTTTCCGCCGGGGCGAAAAGGATGAAGCCGCTTTTTGGATACAAATGAAAGGGAAATTTATCCTCATAAAATATTTTGCAATTCGCAACAAAAAAGGAGAATTTAAAGGCACTCTGGAAGTATCCCAAGACATTACGGATATCCGGAAATTGGACGGCGAAAAACGTTTGCTCGATTGGGAATAAATAAAAACGAAAGGGTTATGAGCGACAAGCAAGAGATAAGGCAGATGTTTAATAAGGTCTCCGGCAGATATGATTTTCTGAATCATTTTCTGTCCGCAGGCATCGATTACTGCTGGCGCAAGAAAACCATTGACCGCTTGGCGGAAATTCGTCCGCAACGGATTCTGGATGTGGCAACCGGCACGGGAGATCTTGCAATTGCAGCAAACCGTCTTCATCCAAAGGAGATTACCGGTATTGATATTTCCGAGGGCATGGTAGCTGTCGGCATCGAGAAAGTCCGTAAAAAAGGCTTGGAGAAACAAATCAAATTGCAAGTGGGAGATTCCGAGAATATTCAGTACGAAGACAATTATTTTGATGCGGTTACGGTCGCTTTCGGCGTGCGGAATTTTGAAAATTTGGAAAAAGGCTTGGCAGAGATGTTGCGGGTTATCCGTCCGGGAGGATTGGCGTTGATATTGGAATTTTCTCAACCGCAAGTTTTTCCGGTCAAACAATTGTACGCTTTTTATTTCAAATATATTCTGCCCACCTTGGGCAATCTGATTTCGGGGGATTCTTCGGCATATACTTACCTGCACGATTCGGTAAGCAAATTCCCTTTTGGAAAAGATTTTGCGGCTATCATGCAAAAAACCGGTTATCAAGAGATTGAAATAAAACCTTTGACTTTCGGAATAGCAACTTTGTATGTGGGCAAAAAGGGATAAGTTTTTCTTTCTCAAAACCAACATATTATTGCGGATATATCCGAATGTTTGATTTGTAAACCACTGATTGTTAGAATTTAACAAATATGAAATATACTGTCAGAAAAGCCCTTCCCCAAGATTTTTCGGACATCGATCGCTTGATACACGAATTGGCTGTCTTTGAGAAAGCACCGGAACAACATACCAACTCCGTGCAACAGATGCTGGAAGAACAGGAGTATTTTGATGCCTTGGTCGTAGAAAATCAAGAAGGAGAGATCGTGGCTATGGCACTGTATTTTATCGCCTATTTTACGTGGGTCGGAAAATCCTTGTATCTGGATGATCTCTATGTGCGGGAGGCTTTCCGCCATCAGGGAATAGGGCGAATGCTGATAGAGCGGATTTTTGAAATTGCCCGGGAAGAAAACTGCAAAAGGCTCCGGTGGCAGGTCTTGGATTGGAACACGCCCGCCGTCGAATGGTACAAAAAACTGGGAGCAAATATGGACGGAAGTTGGATTAATTGCGACTTCTCTCTTGAAGATATCCGGAAATTTTAGCAACTTCCTTTCCATCGCTTTTTTTGCATCTTGTCTATAGAAAGGATTAAATGCTCAACCTGTTTCACGATTTTTCCATACATTTGCAACCGCTTTACATTCTTTTTTCGCCGGGGGCGGAAATGCCGGATTAAACGGCGGCAAAAGGAAGTGAATATGCCGTAGATTACATCTGAAATCGTATCCCTACGGAGATATAAAAAAATGATAAGTTTATGAAATCAAGCCGTTTTCGTACGCGTGAGGTAAATGTTGGTACTACCGGAATCGGGGGAGAAAACCCCGTTCGACTTCAGTCGATGACAAGTACACAAACATCGGATGTAGAATCGACTATTAAGCAGATTGTAAGGATTGTGAAAGCCGGTGGTGAACTCGTCCGCCTTACGACTCCCACAGTCAAAGATGCCGCCTTGCTCCGGACTTTCCGTAGCCGTCTGCGGGAACTTGGCCTTTCCGTCCCGTTGATTGCCGATGTCCATTTCTCCGCCAAAGTGGCGGAAGTTGCCGCTCGCTATGCCGGTAAGGTTCGTATCAATCCGGGGAATTATGCCGAAACTACCCGCTATGACCGGGAGCTCACCGGACAAGAGTATGCGCAGGTGATAGCCGGTATCCGCGAACGACTGCGTCCTTTGGTCGAAATATGCAAACAACATCACACTGCCATTCGTATCGGAAGCAATCACGGCTCTCTCTCTCCACGCATTATTCACCGCTACGGCAATACCGCAGAAGGTATGGTAGAAGCCGCTATGGAATTTTTGAGGATTTTTGCGGAGCTTGATTTTCACGATATTATCATTTCCATGAAAGCCAGCAATGTCAAAATAATGGTGGATGCCAACCGGCGACTCGTGGCGAGAATGCTGGAAGAAAAGATGAACTATCCCATTCATCTCGGCGTTACGGAAGCCGGCGACGGAGAAGACGGACGTATTAAATCCGCCGCCGGTAGCGGAATATTATTGGTGGATAATATCGGGGATACTTTGCGGGTCTCCTTGACCGAAGAACCGGAAAATGAAATCCCCGTAGCCCGCAGTATCAGGGATATTGCCCAAGGTCTCAAAAATACTTATCCGCTTGCATACCACAAAAGATATTTTCCGAGAGAAGGTAAAGGCTTGGAAAACAATACGGTATCTGTTATAGTTTCTCCGGAGAATCTTGTCGAAAAGGCGGACTTCACCGTTGAACACAATCGTTTTGTCAGTCGTCGCAATCAAAAAGGATACGATTTTTCCATGGCAGGAGAAGCGCCCTTGAAAGCGGAAGAGGTATTGGTGTTTGATTTGGACAAAGGAAACGTTTTAGGTGAATATTACCAAGAAATCTTGGCTCAAAGAGTTTCCCGTCCGGAGGCAAAAATCGTTCTTCGTACCCGTACCACGGAACTTATAGAAGCTAGTATCAAAACGGCTTATTTCCTGGTTGATGGTCTGGTTGATGGTCTTTGGATGGAGGATGAAAGCTTGGCGTTCAGTATCTTACAGGCTACCGGAGAACGTATTTCAAAAACGGAGTATATAGCTTGTCCGTCTTGCGGCAGAACGCTTTTCAACATTCAGCAAGTATTGCAAAAAATCAAACGGGAGACGGCACAATTCAAAGGCTTAAAAATCGGAGTTATGGGCTGCATTGTCAACGGTCCCGGAGAGATGGCGGATGCCGACTACGGATATGTCGGTGCCGGTCCGGGGAAAGTGCATTTGTACAAAGGGCAAAAGCTTATCAAAAAAAACATTGATGAGCGTGATGCGATTCAAGAATTATTAAATTTAATCAATCTAAAATGAAAAAACCGTATCTTTGCGGGTCGGAAAAAAAGACAAATTTATGGATAGAACTTGGAAAACCTTAAAAGAGTATAAGGATATTTTATTTGAGTATTTTGAAGGAATCGCTAAGATTACCATTAATCGTCCCGAAGTGCGGAATGCTTTTCGTCCGCAAACCATTACGGAAATAGGGGATGCCCTGCGGGTATGCCGGGAGGATAATGATATTTATGTAATCGTTTTGACCGGAGCGGGGGATAAGGCTTTTTGTGCCGGAGGAGATCAAAATTACAAGGGCAAGGGCGGATATATTGATGACCAAGGAGTGCCCCGCCTCAATGTTTTGGATGTGCAAAAACAAATTCGTTCGATGCCCAAACCCGTCATTGCGATGGTCAACGGTTATGCTATCGGCGGAGGACATGTCCTGCACGTCGTTTGTGATTTGACTATCGCTTCGGAGAATGCTATTTTCGGACAGACCGGACCGAAAGTCGGTAGTTTTGATGCCGGTTTCGGTTCCTCCTATCTGGCACGCATCGTCGGACAGAAAAAAGCCCGTGAAATCTGGTTTCTGAATTTGCAATATTCTGCTAATGAAGCGCTGGAAATGGGATTGGTAAACAAGGTCGTTCCGCTCGAACAATTGGAAGATGCTACGGTCGAATGGGCAGGGATAATGATGCAACGGAGCCCGATGGCATTGCGTATGATTAAGATGGGGCTCAATGCCGAACTGGATGGACAAGCCGGAATCCAGGAATTAGCCGGCAATGCAACTTTGTTGTTTTATATGACCGACGAAGCACAGGAAGGGAAAAAGGCTTTCCTGGAAAAAAGAAAGCCCGATTTCAAAAAATTTCCCAAATTCCCTTAATCTTTTTTACCTTTGACCGGAGCGTATTTCTTAGATGAAAAGAGTATATTTTGTAAACAAAGACAATGAACCTGAAAGAGGAGGACAAATACTTATTTACACAAATCAAAACGAAAAACTGTATCAAAAGTTTTGAGCGTCTGTATGCTAAATATTATTCTCCTTTGTGCAATTTTACACATATGTTTATCCGGGACAAAGGGGTCTGCGAGGAAATTGTCTCCGATGTTTTTGTCAGTATTTGGCAAAAAAGAAAGAAAATTGAAATTCAAAAGGAACTCAAATATTATCTTTATAAAAGCACAAAAAATCAACTGATAGCTACTATCCGGAAACAAAAACCGACTTCCTCCGACCAAAATCGCGAAGTTGTCGAAAATGATATTATCACCCCGTTCAATCCGGAGACCTTACTGCTGAAACGTGAATTGGACGAACGCCTCCAAGAGCTTTTTCAAGCGCTCCCCAAACAAGCCGGCTTGGTTTTGCGTCTGAAAAAAATTGACGGACTGAAATACTCGGAAATCTCCGCACTGTTGGGAATATCGGAGAAAACGGTTGAAAATCACATTACCAACGCTATCAAAAGAATTAAAAAAATATTGGAAGAACAGCCGGAGATGAAGCATTTTTTCCGGTCATAAACCGGATTATTCATCAAAATATTGCATGTTGTACAATTTGTGATAAAGTCCCTCTTTCCGGAGCAATTCGTCATGCGTTCCCTGTTCTACGATTTTCCCTTTTTCAAGTACCAAAATAGTATCTACATTTTTGATGGTCGAGAGACGGTGTGCTATCACGATTGAAGTGTGGGAAGAAAGCAAGCCTTCCAAAGCTGCTTGCACCATGCGTTCGGATTTGGTATCCAAAGAGGAGGTCGCTTCATCGAAAATAAATACCGAAGGCTTTCGCAATACCGCTCTGGCAATACTAATCCGCTGTCTTTGACCGCCGGATAGTTTTGCACCACGGTCGCCGACAACCGTATCATAGCCTTTTTCCGTCTGAAGAATAAAATCGTGCGCATGGGCTATTTTAGCGGCTTCGATTACTTCGGCTTTTCCGGCTTTCTCATAGCCGAAAAGAATATTGTTGTAAATCGTGTCGTTGAAAAGTATCGGCTCTTGGGTAACGATACCAAACAGGTTTCTAACGCCCGAAATTGTATAGTCGCGGATGCTGATTCCGTCAATCAGAATGTCCCCTTGCTGACAGTCATAAAACCTTGGCAAAAGATTGGCTATCGTTGACTTACCGCCTCCCGAAGGTCCCACAAGTGCAACGGATTTACCTTTGAAGACGGTGAAATTGATGTCCGAGAGGATAGGCTTTTGCTCATATTGAAACGAAACATTTTTGAGCTCTATCCGGTCTTTGAGTTCGTCAATAGGTATGGCATCTTCTTTTTCTTCAATGATTTCCGGGGCATTCAATATTTTTTCTATCCGTTCGACGGAGGCAGCCCCCTTTTGTACATTATATACCGCTCTGGTAAGGGATTTTACGGGCGGTATCATCTGGGAAAATACTACCAAATACATGATAAACACCGAGCCGCTAAGCCCGTGGTCCGGTGCCAATACCAGTCGTCCGGCATACAGCAAAACCGCTACCATAATTACCGCTCCGAGAAATTCCGAGATAGGGGAAGCCAAATCCCGTTTTCGATACATTGAAAGCGTCAAACGGCTGTATTCTTCATTCCGTCTCCGGAAATTGTCATTCGTCAAGCGTATGGCGTTGAAAGCTTTAATGATTTTCAAGCCTCCCAAGGTCTCTTCCAACATACTCAGAATATCGCCCATCTTGGCTTGTTGTTTGACCGAGGTTTTCCGGAGACTGTTGCCGATTTTTGCAATCAGAATACCACTGGGGGGAAACAGGATAAGAACAAAGAGGGTCAATTGAGGGCTCATCATAAACAAAAAGACGAATGACAACACGATCGATAGCGGATCCCTGAACAGCATCTCCAAGGAAGAAGCTATAGACCATTCTATCTCTTGAATATCATTGGTGGAGCGCGCGATAATATCTCCTTTCCGTTGCTCTGTAAAAAAGGATAGAGGCAATATCAAAATCTTGTGAAAAATGCTGTTACGCAGGTCTTTGATAACGCCTATACGCAAAGCGTCAATATAAAACATTCCCAGATAGCGAAAGAGGTTTTTTATGAAAAACAATACCAAGATTGCCATCGAGATGTAAAAGAGTGCGTTGAGACTCCCGTTTTTTTCAATCAGCGTGCCTACAAAGAAATAGAAATTGTCCGCAATAGCCGATTTGGATATGGTCCAGGGATGCGACCAGTCGATAGCTGCCGGCGGATGAAGGACCTTGTGGGTTTGATTGAACAGGATATCCAAGACCGGGATGAAAAAAGTGAAAGAAATGAGGGAGAATATGACGCTCAATATATTGAATATCACGCCCAATACTGCTTTTCCCTTGTAGGGTTTCGCCAGCCGGAGAATCTTCCATAAACTTTTCATCGGCGTGTTTTTGGCTTCTTTCGCAAATAGACTCTCCGCCCTTTGGGCAAAATGGTTTTTGCACCGGCGTCATTGTATTTCATCAATTTTTTCAGTTTGACTCCATATTCTTGCGAGATGTCATACAAAGATTCTTTGCCATTGGCTACGTGGTATTTTTTGCTGCCTTTATTCTTTTTATGTTGGAGATATACGATTTCTCCGGGATGCAATTTCTTGTCTTTTTTAGCATCATTATATTTTGCCAGTTGGTAGGTATAGACATTAAATTCCCGGGCGATACTTCTGTATGTGTCTCCCGGCTTCGCCGTAACAAATTTTATCCCGTTATTTTTTTCAATCCGGTGGAGTCCGGCATTGTCCAGGGAGATGTCATCAAAATCAGCCCCTTCTCTTACGGATTTTCTGCGCCGCCGGACCGAACGGCGGGTAGTGGAGTGCCGGGGTTTTTTGTATGCCGTCTTGTTGGAAAGTTTGTCGTATTGATGAAGATGGTAGTCTTTGATGATTTTGATGAGCCGTTTGGGATAGTTGGGGTCGGTAGCATACCCGGCTTTCTTCAATCCGTATGCCCAACCTTTGTAATCCGTGATTTTTAGCTTAAAGAGTTTTGAATATCTGCTGCGGGTAGCCAAAAAGATGGAGTGATCCTCAAAGGATTTGACCGGATCATTGTATTTTCTGAAACATTCGTTTACCGCATCATCATCTTGATGGAAGGTAGGACCCGTCCAATCTTTATGACATTTGATGCCGAAATGATTGTTGGCTGTCCGGGCTAATTCACTTTTACCGGAACCGGATTCCAGAATTCCTTGTGCCAGCGTGATGCTTGCAGGGATTCCATATTTATACATCTCCTGTATCGCCAGGTTCTTGTATTTCTCAATATATTCCAGATTGTCAGGATTCAAATCCTGGGCGGCAAGCAAAAGCGTTAGGCTGTTAAGAATTACTACTATGACTAATTTTACTGTTCTCATCCGGACACTCCTTTTTTTTGTTGTACATAATAAAGTTGCCGTACTCATAAAACCCGGAAAACCGGATAATATTTTGCACACAACATTTCAATATACAAAATTGCTTTCTTTTTGCACAGGTAAAATCGCTTGAAAGAAATATTTATGCACAAAAAAATGTGAATATTATTTTTCATTCGATACGCCAGTCGATGGGTTCTATGCCCTTGGAAACAAGGTAGTCATTGGTTCTCGAAAAAGGCTTGGATCCGAAAAATCCCCTGCTCGCAGCCATTGGAGACGGATGAGCCGAAGCAATGATATGGTGTTTGGTAGTATCTATCAAATGCCTTTTTTCCTGAGCAAAACGTCCCCAAAGGATAAATACAAGATGTTTGCGCCGTGAGGAGAGCGCACGAATAGCGGCATCCGTAAAATTTTCCCACCCTTTGTTACGGTGCGAAGCGGCTTGGTGGGCACGAACGGTAAGAATCGCATTTAGCAGGAGCACTCCCTGCTCCGCCCAGCGGGTCAACTGTCCGTGTGGAGGGGGAGGGAAGCCTAAATCTTGTTCCAGTTCCTTGTAAATATTATGGAGTGAAGGCGGTATGCGTACTCCTTTGCGCACCGAAAAACTCAATCCGTGAGCCTGTCCCGTATTGTGATAGGGGTCTTGTCCCAAAATGACCGCTTTGACCCGGTCAAAAGGGGTGGTATTGAAAGCGGTAAAAATATCTTCTCCCGGCGGGAGGATGCGATAGCGTTTTTTTTCTTCTAACAAAAAGATTTTAAGCTGTTTAAAATAATCTGCATTAAATTCCTCTTGGAGCACTTCCAGCCAGGAGGGGTCTATCCGGGGG